>CAYUEE010000026.1:0-41853 GCA_964443615.1 uncultured bacterium
TCTTGGCTAGACATTCTTAGCTAGACAGACGACTTCAACGTTTAGAGCAACGCTTTCTAGTATGAGCTCCTCTTCTGGTCGTAGCTCTTTCTCGGAAAAGATTTATTAAGGTATAGGAAAGGGGTTGTATCGCTAGATCAGGCGTGTCTGGGTTCGGTTCTCCTTTTTGACAACCATCCGTACCGACTTTAAAGGCTCTTTAAGAGTAGGTTGTATTCAGTGGGCTATATCTCGACGGATCCTATCGGTACACTGAGAGCAATCTTGATTGGATCCTGAGGGTTACTGTGTCTGAACAGGCTTGAAGGAATTAGACCCTGCTTCGGGATACCACCGGGTGCCGTTGTGACCTTACCTAACTAAATTATGAAACACATTATGCTATCCAGTGTGCTGCTTCTAGCCGCTGTATCGGTTTCCAGCCCTAGCCTGGCTCAATCTCTGGGTCCAACGCTAACACGGATCCAGGAAACTGGAACCATTCGTGTTGGTCATCGCCTTAGTTCCTCCCCATTCTCCTTTCTAGATGAGTCAGGACAGCCAGTTGGGTATTCCGTTGAACTATGTCAGGAAATTGTTGATGAGGTTGAAGATACGCTTGGCTTGGACGAGCTACAGGTTGAGTATGTTCAAATGGATACCCAGACCAGGATCCCTCTCGTTCAAGATGGCAGTGTTGACTTAGGTTGTGGCTCGGCCACCAACAATCTGACTCGACAACAGGAAGTTGATTATACTCACATCACCTATGTCACTGGTGTCAAGCTGTTAGTCAAGGTGGAGTCAGGTATTGAGGGCCTTGTAGACATGGAAGGCCGAGCGATTGGGGTTTTACCGGGTACCACGACTGAGAAAGTGATTGCAGAGGCTTTAGATAGGCGATCGATAGATGCGACTGTTTACAACCAGCTACAGGATCACGATGAGGGATTCTTGGCTCTCCAGGAAAACCTGATTGACGCTTATGTTACAGATGATGTCTTGCTCTTCGGATTACGGGCTAATGCAGCTCTACCAGAAGAGTATGACGTTGTAGGGGAATATTTATCTTACGAACCTTATGGTATTATGCTACGTCGCGATGACTCTGAATTTCGACTGGTTGCGAATCGGCGGCTCTCTCAACTCTTCCGCTCCGGTGATATCAACCGTGTCTACCGCAAATGGTTCTACCCGTTGGGGATTACGATGACAAACTTGATGGAATCGGCTGTGAATTTGCAGGCCCTACCCGAGTAGAGACCCATTAATCGATGTGATTGAACCCATCTTCAGGATCCATAGTCTACTCAACAGGCCTGAGTTGATTCTGCCAAGTCTGAGTTGATCTCGGCAGGCCTCAGCCGCTCCCAATTGATCCAGATGACGTATCTCACCCTCTTGGATTAGCTCGTGACCTGGATTAAAGTAGTGAAGGCTTATGGACCCTGGTCACGTAAGCTTCAGGCGTACTTCTATCACTAGGCTTTAACGGATCCTTAGGATTCAATGGGCCGTTTAGGTCGGTTCTCTATTGTCAGGAGTTGCTATGACTAAATCCTTCTGGGCTGTACCAGTCCTCTTCCTTGCCTCTAGTTTGTTCACTGCGTGCTCGAGCTCGACCCCTAATGCAATTAATCCAATTAGTGGTCCAACGATTTCCGTCCAGACTGATCTAGATCCGTTTGTAGAGGTTCCCACGCCAACCCCTGCACCGATAGCCACAGCAACTCCGGTAGGATCCGTAAACCCAACTGAGTCACTCAATTCTGAAGAAGATGAGGATCCGTCTGAGTCCCAAAGCTCCCTGAGACAGAGGATGGCGGTACCCACTGAAGAGCCTGAGTCTGAACCCGATGATCGATACCCTGTCCTTTGTCAGAGTGGTTCGCCTTGTGTCTTTGATGATGCTGATGTCGATTCAATTGAGCTAGATAGTCAAGGGATTCTGGTCCCCCGTGTTGAATTAGCGGTAGACGTCACCTATGTTCCCGGTTGCGAAACTCTACTACCGGCACAAGTGTCCCAACAGGGCAGGACGATTGCAGTTACTATTCCTCTTCTACGCGATCCCGGTGTCTGCGCTGTGATCTTGGCAGTGCCTCAAATCAGGACTATTGATGTTAACCTGGGAACCTTGCGCCGCGGGGAGTACGAGCTCACGATTAATGGTGAAACCCAAACGGTTCGGGTTCCTGTTCGGAACTAAGGTTATTTACCTATCCTATGAAGTCATCTGTCACCTATCAGATAGATTCATCTATCAACTGAAGAGGACTGGGCCATCCAAGCTTTGAGGGTATGGGTGGCTCGGCAATCATCCTCGTTGTAGGTCTTGAGCCGCTCAAGGTAGGACGGATCCTGAGTCTCTAGCCATTGGGCATACCAGAAAATGGATTGGGCTCCGCTAGCATCCGACAAGCGCCATTCAAATCCCAACCAGCGGGCAATGTTTTTGAGGGAATAGCTTTCAATCGGCATTACTACTTTTTTCAGAACGAGCTCGCGCAAATCAATGAAACGGTTAATGATTTGATTGATCTGTTTGGAATGTGTCCCATATTTTTCACCAAGCTTACGACATGATTGAACTTCAAATCCGTGAAAGTGATACACTGGGGCACTGGAGTAGCGGGCCATTAATGTCAAGAAGGATAACCATGTAGCATGTTCATCGGTGGGATCCTCTGCCATGTAACTTTGATAAATGGAAGACTGATGGTAATAATCCAGATCTAGAACACCCAGTAAGTAGGCAACATCCTGTTGAGGATCCGCTTCGATATCAAAATATAATTCAACTGGGGCAGATCGGAGATCCGTTGACTTCAAGGGATGAATCCAAATCGCCTGTTTCTTCAAGGTGGACTGGGCTTGACGGACCAACTGGGAAGCAACCTTGGGTCCTAGGCCAGGAATATCTTGCAGAGTTTGAGGAGAACTGGCCGCGAGATCTTCAATAGAACGGATCCCTACGGATTGCAACAGTGGGTGACGACCACCTGTAACACCAGGGAGTAGGGTGAGTGGATCGGTGGCAGCGGCGAGTTGTTTGCAGTATTGTCGCCAATAACATAAGCTACAGCGACTGCGAGCCATGTACACCTGTGGCATTTCAGCACTGTTTAACATGTTCATGAAGTCCTGCATCAGCTCTAGGGCTTGATGGAGACGTGACCTGAGATTGATAGGGGTCCAGCGGCCATCACGCACAACAATTAAGCCTTTAGTAGGGGGGACCGGACGGTGTTGGCGTAACAGGATTGAGTGAAAGGCCAACATCATTTCATAATCGGGTTTACTGCGCTTACCTGTGCGAATTTCAACGGGGAGATAGAAGCCTTTTCGATGGGGATGTTTGGGCTCAAAAGCCTGCCGCACAAGAACATCTGGCGTGCCAATGATGGGGATCTCTGGTGATCCAGGCATATGGCCCCGAATCACACCGCGATAGATCCGATCAGGCTGAGTGTTCATCAAGGCTTGGGTTTCAGCAACGGCGTCATCCCAGGCGTTCGGATCCTTGTTGCCCCTTCGAGCGTGTACGACGGCTCCAGGATAGCGATCCATCACCTGTTGCCGGAGCAGTTCGCGCTCACCCCGCAATTGGAGGACAAGGTCATCGGGATCCAGCTTGTCGGTTGGGGATCCGTAGCGCTCTAGATAGGGGAGGCGTTGGCAACGGAAAAAGGCGAGCAGCTCTTCGGTAGAGATCAACATGGCTCCTATCTGGGAGGGGGGCATCGATTCTAGGGACCGCAAAATTAGACTTTAACCGAAAGTGGATCCTGGATCTGGGGTGTGGGGAACCGTTGAGTGTAGGGTTGCTATGGATTGATATCGAGTTGATAAACAGATGGCATCCTTCAAGTTAAGTTCAAATGCGGCTCGATGACTTTCAGCTTCAAGAGTGTGAGCCTGTATAGTAAGCTAGTTGTCAGTATTGGTGGGTCATCCTGTCCTTAAAGCTCAGGAAATGCCCGATGGGATACCAGGGGTCACTGAGAAGCCCGCACTCTATCCCTCAGCATGAGTGGCGGGAGTATGTCACGTCCAAGGAACTCACGGTAAAGGTTAAGAACGGGTCCTGTTATGTCACTGTAATCAGTAGTTGTCGTTACAGTTTTTGATCTCAGGTTCGCCTCTTTCGGATCTCCAGTTAAGTTAGAGCTAGTCAAAAGAGTTAGTCTCACCAGAAGGACAATGATGAGTCACAAGCAGCGAATAACCGTAGGATCCCGATCCCTGGCCTGGGTGGCAGCCTTGATGCTGGGATGTGTCGGGGTGGGATCCCTTTCATTAGTATCGTTACCCGCTATGGCCCAAGAGGAGATGAGTCGAGTATTAACCGTGACTGGCCAAGGATCCGTGAGTGTTGAAACCGCCATCGCCGTGATTAACTTGGGTGTTGTGGTTTCGGGAGACTCTGCCCAACAAGTGCAAACCCAGGTTGCTGAGCAGAGCAATCAACTGGTGGAGGCACTCCAAGCCCTAGAGGTTGAAGATATTGAAACCACTGGCATCTCATTAAACCCTCAGTATGATTACCGAGGTAACCAGCCTCAACAAGTAGGGGTGCAGGGCCAGAACAGTATTCAGATCGAAGTCCCGGTTGAGCAGGCCGGACGGATCCTGGATCAAGCTATTGCAGCCGGAGCCACACAGGTTCAATCGGTTAGCTTAAAAGCAGAAGACAGTACTCTTCAAGACGCCAAGACCCAAGCCTTGGAGGAAGCTGTGAGAGATGCTCGCTCTCAAGCAGATGCTGTTCTCGTAGCGCTCGATCTCTCTTTTCAAAGTATCGAAGGGATCCAGGTCAATAGTGACTACTCCACCACTCCTCTGCCGGTGCCCTATCAAACTAGCCGATTGGAGGTCAGCCGCGCGGAAACTCAGCCCACACCCGTCTTGGGGGGCGAACAATTAGTCTCCGCTAGTGTCACGCTGAGGATTGGCTACTGATAGGTATTACTGGCTAGCTGAGCTGATAGGATCCACTTCCGACTTCAATCTCCTTTCCGATGTTGGGGCGTATGAGTTGCTCAAGCCCGATAGATTGCGCTCAAGGGGCTGGCCATTTCCAGCGGAGATGCGTAACACTTCAGGGTGAGTGTCAAGACTTGTAAAGGGGTTTGAACTGTGAATACTCGTCGAAACGTACTACGCTGGATTGCATTGGGTGCCGGAGCCGTTGCCGGATTGGTGCCAGGTTTGGGTCGCAACCGCAAGGTTTTGGCTCAAGATACCGCCGCTGAACCTGAGTTCCAGTCCATTGGTAAGCTCTCGGATCTCCAAGATGGGCAGCTTTTGGTTGAGGAAGGGTTTGAGCCTGGCCCTGTGCTTGTCATTGAGAAACCTGCTACAGAGATGGCAGAGGGTGAAGCTGATGAAGGGGACGATACTGAAGGAGAAGCCGCTGAAATGGCGGGTCCCGAGCTCATCGCCCTCAACCCCACCTGTCCTCACCGGGACTGCCTTGTTGATTGGGATGGATCCGAGTTCATTTGCCCGTGCCACGACTCCCGTTTCGATATTGAGGGCAAAGTGACTAAAGGTCCTGCTAGGACCGACCTGCCCGTCTACACAGTCAAAATAGAAGATGATGAGATTATGGTGGCTGAGCCGGTTGACGCCTAGGACTCATCTATCCAGATAAGTTTAGTTAGATGTCGTCAGGATCCGTTGTGGTGAGAGCGGCAAGAGTTGAGTGACAGTTCGTTGCATACCATCAAGTTCACCAACAACTCGTAACCGTTCTGATCGCAACTACGTGTTTTTTTTAAGGACCGTTACGATATTATGGGGGACTCGTGTTTTAGTCCCCCTATTTGATTTGCTAGACATACTGTACAGCTCGCGTCCTGAGGCGTCCTATGCCCATTGCCGTCGGTGTGATTCAAACCGGGACTTTTTCGCCCGTGCTAGCTGCTGCTGATGCCATGGTGAAAGCCGGTCGGGTCACCCTAGTTCGCTATGGCGTTGCCGACAGTGGTCACCATTACGTTGCTATTCGGGGAGCTACGTCTGAGGTTGAGCCAGCTATGGCAGCGGGGATTAAAGCAGCTGAGTCTACGTATGGCGGTAAGGTTATCATTCACTACACTATCCCAAACCCACCCGAGAACTTAGAGGCTGTATTACCGATTGATTTTTCGGAAGAGTCAGAGCCATATCGAGTGCTTTGAGGAGGCCTGGACCTGGTCTCTACGCCTAGCTTTTTGGCTTTGGACCCACATTTTCTACCTATCCCACTCGCCTGGAAGTTAA
This sequence comes from uncultured bacterium, assembly GCA_964443615.1. Lineage (GTDB taxonomy): Bacteria > Cyanobacteriota > Cyanobacteriia > Thermostichales > Thermostichaceae > CAYSWV01. The sequence continues at coordinate 6,247 of CAYUEE010000026.1, forward strand.
CCTAAAGGCTCCTGTGCTGAGGCGGACGCTTTCCTGGATAATGCGAGAGGTTAATCTGGGTGATTAAAATTAAAGGCTTAGATGCTGTGCGATAATCCTCGGTTTTGAAATTCTAGGATGATCCCGCCAGCCTTAGGTCATCACTATCAGCCCCAGATGTTGAAGTCTAGCTGTTGAAACCCCAATTGTGCATAGCAAGGAGAAAACAATGCCACAGGCTGTAGGTTCACTTGAGACGAAAGGATTCCCTGGTGTGTTAGCAGCAGCTGATGCCATGGTGAAAGCAGGACGAGTCACGCTAGTGGGCTACATTCGGGCTGGTAGTGCCCGCTTTGTTGTCACTATTCGTGGGGATGTTTCTGAGGTCAAAATGGCTATGGATGCAGGGGTTGCAGCAGTTGAAAAGGCGTATGGTGCGATTCTTGAATCCTGGGTGATTATCCCCCGCCCCCATGAGAACGTTGTGGCGGTTCTCCCCATCGCGTTCAGTAAAGACGTCGAGCGCTTTCGGGCAGCGGTTGAAGGGCTCACTCTCCCTGTCAATGGCTCCGGATCCTAAGGTAGTGTGATTAGGATCCTATGGCAGCAGGGTAGGATCCTAGACCTTTTCAGGAGGTTCTTTCTCGGATCAGCTCGTCCTGGACTTGGAAGAGGCACAATCAGGTTGCTCGACTTAAACTGCTACTATGAAAATGTTGTTAGGTGTCATTGCTATCAAGATATCGTTGCTCAAAATGTTATTGCTGGCTTGATCGCGTTGACAAAGTCTTCAATGTTGGTAAGACCAATAATTTGACGCTTGAGTCGATTCTCTAGGTGTTGCTTCAAGAAATTAATTGACTCAGACACACGCTGGACAATAAGGCTGCCCTATTCTTCGGACGCTTTTTACTGTTGATAGTCGGCCCCTTGAACGGTGGTCGCGTACAAAGCAGGCAATCGATTTAAGGTGTAAGCGCATACATCACCAATATCTAGATTCTCAGCTGAGTTATCAGAGGGAAGCTGGCAACAAACCTCGGATAGCACAAGTTCTGCCAACCCGTTGACGAATTGCCGTACGACACTGACTTAACCTGCCCGTTCTTAATGCTCTACATGAGCTTGGCTAGCATCGACTGCTTCTGGGGTGAATTCGGCAGTCTACCGATGGATCCGGCAAATTTCAGCTCCCAACGCAGGACGGAGGAACTGTTCCTGCAGTGCTTGCTTGATTAGATCTTGAACATGACGCATCGTCAAGAATCCTATAATTCAGCTAACGTCGACGTCATTCTACCGAAGTTGGCTAGCCCAGATATAGACTCTTACTTTCAGTGGGGAACACTTTCAGCGGGGATATAGGTGACGTAGCGATTTTGGATAACTCTCGCTAGACTTGTGCAGCTGTTTGATGACACACACTGAGGTAGCGATGGCAGATAGTTATCAAGTCACCTTTAAACATCGCAACACGACCCAAACCCTGACGGTCCCTTCCACTCAGACTATCCTTGACGCGGCTCTAGCCCAGGACTTGGACCTACCCCACTCCTGTTTGGCGGGGGTTTGCACTACCTGTGCAGGTCGGATCCTGTCAGGGACGATTGAGCAAACAGAGGCCATCGGCATTGCGCCAGAGCTGAAGGATCAAGGCTATGCCCTGCTATGTGTCAGCTATCCTAGGTCAGCAGTGGAAGTCGAGTCAGATAAGGAGGATGAAATTTATACCCTTCAGTTTGAGACCTCAAGCTAGATGAGAGGGTAACGAGCTGGGCTATGCAGCTTCAATTTATCGTGGTCGACCTTTGGCTCTCTCGCCCTCTACAAGCCGCTGAAGTTGTGGCTCAACTAGAAACCATTCTGGAGGAGCGGATAGGGCCCTGTCAGCTGTTGCGGTGGGCTTTGGTCCGAGTACACCCCCAAGGATCCAAGTGTTGGGCGATGGTGGAAAGTGTGATCACCCAGTCTCAGTGAGGAGTGAGCAGAAGGGAGAGATCGAGATTTGTACCAGAGGGCTTGCGGTTGAGGCGTATTTCGCGCAATATGTCACAGCAATCCATAAGCAGAACAGGTTGTGGTTTATTTTTAATGAGGATGTGGACGTCGCCGGGTTACTATTGCTAGATGTTTGGCCACTGCGAGTAGGGCCCGGGTTTGGCAAACGCGACTGGGTGAGTGCTCACGCCGGAGACAGCACGATGAACAGCACGATAGATCAATGAGGACAGGGCTGTGCAGGTAGCACTAGATCATTATCGAGTACTGATGTTGCCGCCGCAGGCAGAGGCTGACCAGATTGAACAGGCTTACCAGGAGCGCATGGGTCAGACTGCTGCTGACGGATCCTTATGGCCCGGTTTTTCAAGTGAGGCTCTGGCTGCGCGTCAGCAGGTGTTAGAGGCCGCCGCTCAAGTGCTCTTGGATCCTGAGCAACGAGGGGCCTATGACCGCACAGTGCCGACAGATGCCACATTAGCCATTGATGACCATATGCTGCCGGGCGCCCTGATCATTTTGTGCGAAATTGGGGACTATGAAACCGCTCAACACGTGGCTGAGGGCCTACTTGAACAGGAGAGTCCTGCGTTTGAAGATGCTATTTTAACGCTGGCGATCGCGCGATTGGAGATGGGACGCGAGGCCTGGCAGGAGGAGGCCTACGAAGATGCGGCCCAGTGGTTAGAGACGGCCTTAGCTGAATTGGAGACGAATCAACTCTTTCCCAATATTCAGTCTGAGTTGGCAACAGATTTGGGTAAGCTACGGCCCTACCGGATCCTTCATCTTCTGGGAACTGAGACGAGCGATGAGCAAGCTCGGGACGTCGGATTGAATTTGCTGACGACCATGCTCGATGACCGCAATGGAATTGAAGGATCTGGTCAAGATGGATCTGGGCTGAACACGGAAGACTTCTTGCGGTTTATTCAACGGGTTCGGCGCTATCTGACAATCGCAGAACAAGAAATTGTCTTTGAGGCAGAACGTTCACGACCTTCAATGGTGGCGACCTATTTGATGGTTCAGGTTCTCCTAACGCGAGGCTACACCGAGAATCGCCCCGCCCTCGTCCGTAGTGCCCGCAGCTTACTGTCACACCTGTCTCAGCATCAAGATGTCCATCTGGAACAAGCGATCAGCGCCCTGTTACTGGGATTAACTGATGAAGCCCTCCGCCATCTGGAGCTTACAGGTGAAGTAGAGCCTTTGGCCTATATTCGAGATCACTCATCGGAGCCGGGAGACCTCCTATTAGGGTTGTGTCGTTACACCGAGAAGTGGTTTGGTGATGAGGTTTTTCAAGAGTTCTACCAGTTGGATCTCTCCAGTGCCGATCTCAATACTTATTTCGATAATCCTTTAGTTCAAACCTACCTTGAGGAAATGCCTGACTTAGTGGAAGACACTAGTATGGGTATTCCTCCTCATTTACAGCAGCGAGCCTCGCCCCCCTCAATCGCATCATCGTCTGTGCAGATTCCGGCATTTACCCGTCCTGGTCACTTAGAGCAGACGCCTGAAGCACCAGCACCCGCTTGGGATCCTGCTGTGGCAGGTGCTACCTGGTCCTCGTCTGAGTGGGCTGCGGAATCGACTGAGGCTGAGGCTGAGCCTCCGACGCCAGTGACAGCGAAATCCAGCAATGGATACAGTGGTACCTCGGATCCGTACCTACCTCCATCTGTTCCTTCAAATACGTTTGAGCCCCAGGCTCCTAATTTCAACGCTGATGACGATAACCGGACTGAGGAAGAGCTGACGGTACCCCGAGTCGCTGATCTGCCCACTCCCTCACCTGATATGGAGTCTAACCCTCGTATGAGTCCCCGTTCCCGCCCACGCTCATCCCCGTCTAGTAACGCGTTTAAACCGTTAGGCTTTCTCCTGACTGTGACTGGTCTGGCTTTCGTTGTCCTCTTTGTGCTCCAGGCTATATTTGGGGTGCCCAGTAACGATGAGGAGACCGCACCACCGGATCCTGAACCTCAGGTAGAAGTGGAGACGCCGGCCGTGAGCGTGACAACAACACCAACACCCATTCCAACGCCCATCCCGTCGCCAACCCCTGATATTCCAGTGGCCTGGCAAGGTGTGGATCGGGTACGAGTGATCTCACCCACGGGCTTAAATTTGCGCTCAGGCGCAGGTACGGCAGCTCCAGTGGTGACGGGGTTAGCCAGTCAAACGATTCTTCGCGTTCTCGATGTTGAAGAAAGCAGTGGTAATGTTCAAATTTGGCTCCAGGTGCAAACGGAGGGAGGTGTCAGTGGCTGGGTCGCTGCTGATGTCAACGGGAGTGATTTAGTTGAAAAGTTGTAGCGCCCGATTGATAGGTCAGCCTTGATTAGTCAGTCTTGATAGGTCAGCCTTGATTGAGTCCTGCTGATTGTTCTAACGGATCCACTAACCTTGGATATCTTACGTAACGTCCCCTTAGGCATCTACCTAGAGTCTCCCCGGACCTGGTTACATCAGCTGGATCCGCGTCTGAAGTTAATCTGGCTGCTCAGTATAATCTTGAGCCCCATTTTGGCAACGAATACGTGGCGATTGACGGTCGTGGGGGCCTTAGTTGTACTAACGGTGGTCGGTGGTCTGCCCCGGCGGGTCTGGATCCGCCAATTGCCTCTGCTTCTGGGAGTCGGTTTGATCTCTTTCAGCTTGACTGCGTTAGCTCCCGATGGCTTGGGGGTCACTCCCATTCCCCTACGTCAGTCTGACTCCGTGTCAGCCTATGGTTTAGTGGCAACTGACTCATTAAGTCCAGGATCCGCAATCTCTTCCGAGCGTCTAGCCCCAAGTGCTGAGATTTTGAGCCGAACCTGGGACGCTTTACCGGCACCATCAGGTTATCGCTATCAATTAGGATCCTTAGAACTCTTAGGCCGTGATTATGCTGTTAACCGTCGCACATTAGCCTTAGGGATCCGGATTGGCACATTGATTTTTACCTTGTTTTACAGTACGAATCTTTTCCTAGTGACGACTGCGCCGGAGGAAATTACGGAGGGAGTGGAGCGGTTAATTCGGCCCTTACATCACTTGAAGGTCCCTACGCCGGAGATTATTTTGACGTTAACGTTAGCGCTACGATTTGTTCCACTGGTCCTCGAAGAGGTGCAAAATTTGATTCGGTCGGTACGCACGCGTGATATCCGTTGGCAGACTCTCGGATTGCGGGGCACGATTAATGTGGGGTTGGCGCTGGTGGAACGATTTCTAGAAAATGTCTTCTACCGAGCGGAACAAACAGCGGCAGCGATGCAGGCCCGAGGGTATCTGAGCCCTAGAATTTCGGTGCGGTGGCATGTGTTTCAATTGCAATGGCTTGACTGGATCCTGATTGCGTCCTTGCCAGTGTTTTGGAGTGTACGGATCCTGTACTTCAGTGACGTTGGGTGAGCTGATTTTAAGATGAGCTATGCTGCGGGACTATCAACAGGCACTCGTTGATCAGATTCAGTACCATCTGGCAGAAGAGTACCAACGGATCCTGCTCTATGCTCCGACTGGGGCGGGTAAAACAGTGATCGCTGTCCACTTACTCATGCTGGCACTGGCCCAAGGTCAACGCGGTCTATTTGTGGTTCGACATGAACCGTTGATTGCCCAAACCATTCAAATGGTGGCGGCTCATGGGTTGACTTGTGGTGTCATCAAAGCAGGGTATCCCCAGGATCCTGAGCAGCCTATTCAAGTTGCTAGTATTCAAACTTTAAATCGACGACGGCAGTCCTGGCCTGAGGCAGATTGGGTGATTTTGGATGAGGCGCACGGGACCACAGCTCGGCAGTACGATGGCTTGTTTTGGCGCTATGACGGGGCTGTGGTGATTGGGCCGACCGCGACACCTTTTCGATTAACACGACGGCAACCGCTATCTGATCGGTATGATGCGATTGTGGCGGGTCCGCAGACGATTGATTTGATCGAAGCAGGCTATTTAGTCCGACCAATTGTCTATGGGTATCCGCCTGAGCTCCTGGATTTGAGAACAGTTAAAACGATTGCGGGAGATTACTGTCGCCAAGACATTGCAATTCGTTGTGACACGACGGCCATGATTAGTCAGCTGGTGCAGGAGTGGCAGCGATGCGCGTTAGGGCGGCGGACTTTGGTGTTTGCAGTGAATCGTCAGCATGCTCGGAATATTGCTCAAGCCTTTGCGGCAGCTGGGATCCCATCCGACTATCTAGATGGTGACACTCCTTGGGCGGAACGGCAATTGAAATATCAACGGCTACGGCTAGGGGAGACACGGATCCTGTCTAACTGTGCAGTGCTAGCAGAGGGCTTTAATGAACCCTCGGTTGATGCCTTGATCCTGGCTCGTCCCACCAAGAGTAAGGCATTATACCTACAACAGGTGGGGCGAGGGCTACGCTTGTCTGCGGAAACGGGGAAAACGGACTGCATCATTATCGATCAGGCGGGCAACAGCTGGCGATTAGGGTTACCCACTGATCGATTAGTCCTGAATTTAGAGGGTAACAGTTCAACCGGATCCGGCCTCGCTCCTGTGAAATGTTGCCCGGTTTGTCGGGTCGTCAATGCGATGGGGGTCCGGCAGTGTGAAAACTGTGGCCATGTCTTTCCAGATCCTCGATATGCCCATCTGGACTTGCCCGTCGCCTTGGAGACTTTGCAGGAGCAGGATATCGATCCGACAGTGGTGGCTTTAATGTTGCAGTTGAAACGCAAACAGGAACAGAGTAAGTACAAGGTGTCCTGGGTGTATTTCGCGTTTGTGAAGCAGCATCGGCAACCTACATTACCAGAGCTTCAGGTTTTGGGGGAACTCCTGGGATATCAACCCGGATGGGCCTGGTATCGGTGGCGGGAACTCTCCGGGGTGCGGTATCGCTACTATTAAGTCTGCTGTTGTGCTATGCTAGGCCCTTCTCGAGGATTTATCTCGCTTGGCTCAACCACTGAGTTAAGGCCTCAACACTAGGATGGTCTAGGACCTGTCGGATTGAGAGGTGAGGGAGCTCGGGATGTTGGCGTTGTAATTTCAAGAGTACTTGAGCCGCCAGTAGACTATCTCCCCCAAGATCAAAGAAGTTAGCTTCAACCGGAATGGATCCTTGGCCGAGAACCTCTTCATAGATAGTTTGGATGTGTTGGGCAAGTGGATCACGAGGAGATGAACCGTTGGGGGACCCATTGTGTTGGGTCAACGGATCCATCATTGGCACTACAGAACTTGGATCCTGTTGATGTAACCACTGTTGGACACGGGGAGGCAGGGCGTGGGAGGCCACAAGGACTTGAGTTAAACCGGGGTAGGCTAGGATCCGTTCTAGAGCCTCTAACCCATCAGCCGGTGACAGGGCTAATTGAGCTGTGGTTTTGTCGTAAATGGGGATCTGTTCTTTAGTGTAATCAAAGGCCCAATCATCCCAGTTAATACTGATCCAGCGGGTGTCTGTGTCCAGAACTGTTTGAACAAAGGTATCCATATATCGATTGGCTGCTGCGTACGCTACCATCCCGTATCCCCCCAAGATAGCGGCTAGAGAGGAAAACAGGACAACAAACCGAGGCCCGGAGCCGGTCCGTGCCCTATGCTCCTGTAGGGCCTGATGCCAGTTGAAAACCCCAGCAATTTTAGAGTCAAATTCGCGTTGAGTGATCTCGGCTGTGATTTCAGGTAAATATCGAAGATCCGCAGTACCCGCCGCGTGAAAGATCCCAGTAATGGATCCGGCTGTTGCCGTCGTCAATGCCAGAACCCGGTCAATATCTTCACGCCGAGCGACATTGGCTGACAACACTTGAACTTGAGCACCTTGATCAATCAATTGGAGAAGATGTTGACAGGTGTCATAGTGAGGATCCGTGCTAGCCAACATAGACCAGTATTTAGGTTCAGGGAACTCCCGAGTGGTGGTCAAAACAAGGTGGCAAGTGGATTGAGTGGTGGCTAAGTGAGTTGCTAAATGGCGACCGATCCGACCTAATCCTCCGGTGATGATGTAGGTGCCTGATGAGCAGGATCTAGATGCTGACGGGAGAGCCACAGGTTCATAGGTTTGGATCCAGCGGTGTCGGCCTCGTAAGGCCACTAAGGGCTGAGGATCCGGGATTGGTGTTAGACATTCGTGTAAAAGCTGTTGACAGAGTTGAGGAGAGTCATTGGGCCATTCGATATCCAGGATCCGGCATTGAAACTGGGGATATTCTTGTGGGAGTACTGTACAAGGACCAAACAGCGTGGATTGAATAGGAGCTAGAGGTTCCTGGTGTAACTGGGCTGTACGGTGAGTCACGACCCAGATCAAAAGAGGATCCGAAGGCTGCTGTCGAGCCAGGGTTTGGAACACAGAGAGGATCCAGGGATAAGGGTTGTTGGTAACCGTCAAGTCATCCGGTTCTGTCAAACTCCACAGGTATAGAATCCGTTGGGGTGCTGGATGAGAGTCATACAATTTTGCTAGGTCAGCTGACATATCATCGAGTGCAGTGGGCTTATAAATTCGCACAACATCATGACCGAGAGCCGTTAGTTGCAGCGCAAGTTGCTCACCCAAGGATCCATGGCAGCCAGTCCGTTCGAGAAAGAGAAACCAACAGCAGGGAGCAATTGGATCCTGGCCGGTGGGAGGCAGAGACCGTGTCCAGGAGGGCAGATAAAAGCGCTCATCAGGAGTAAGTTGAGTTTTAGCAAATTGAGTTTTTGCAAATTGAGTTTTAGGGTGAGCCGGAGCTGGGGGAGATGTTCTAGTGGGAGAGTGAGGTAATTCAACCCAGCAGCGGCGGTGCTCAAATGCATACGTTGGTAACGGAATGCGACGATACGGTCGTTGATCTTGGAATGATTCCCAGTGAATGGTCACCCCTCGCATCCACAACTGAGCCATAGCTTGATGATAAGCTGTTGTCTCTGTCCGTACTTCTGCTCCAGGCTGATGATGTCGGGGATGTGGGAGTGTTGAAACCACAGTTGAGTCAGTGTCGTGCAAGAGTTCTGTCACCAGTGATGTCAGTGCTGTACCAGGTCCCACTTCAACAAATAGGGCAGGTCCTTCCTCTAGAATGGTATGGATCCCTTGAGCAAATTGAACTGTTGCCACCATCTGTTGACTCCAGTAGTGAGGATCCAACGCAGAGGATATCCAGGATCCGGTAACATTTGAGATCATCGGTAGCTCAGGTGGCTGTGAGGCCAATGATGGCAAGTGTGTCACGAGTTGGTGAGCTGCTTCAGCCATCATGGGTGAATGAAAGGCTCGATTTACCTGGATCCGGCGGCAGGCAATCCCTTGAGAGTTCAAATCCTGTTCAGCGCGTTCAATCGCAGCTACGGATCCTGAGAACACGATCCGTTGAGTGGTATTGACAACCGCCAGACTCAGGTCTTGATGTTTGGTCAGGACACGGTGCCGTTGTTCAGAGGTAAGTGACACTGATAGCATGGCTCCATCCGGCGCGTGTTCAATCAGCCGAGCTCGACAGACCACTACCTTTAGGGCCTCATCTAGCGATAAACTCCCGGCCACGCACGCCGCCACGTACTCGCCCAAACTATGCCCAAGCACAGCCGTTGGGGTTAGCCCCCAAGCTATTAGTGTTTTAGCTAGAGCATACTCAACCGCGAATAAAGCAGGTTGCAGTAGAGAGGGCTGTTGAAGTGTTGCCTCACGCTCAGGTGTCCTTGCCGCAAATAGAGCATTCCGCAAATCATGGTCCATCAGTGTCAACAGGCACTCACAACACTGATCGAAATAAGTTTTGAAATGGGATTCTGTTTGATATAGTCCTAGCCCCATGCCGATATGCTGAGAGCCTTGGCCTGGAAACAGGAAGACTAGACGATGACGATTGAAGGTGTAGGCATCCAGAGGTGTGGCATCTTGTAATTGAGTGACAGCTCGTTGCGGATCTCGATTCACCACAACAGCCTGCCGGTAAGGACCTTCCTCTCGTCCTACTTGCCAGGTGTACGCCACATTACCAAGATCAGCATCAGGATGAGTTTGAAGATATTGGACGAGGCGCGCTCGATTTTGCTCCAAGGATCCGAGTGATCGAGCTGATAGGGGTAACAGATGCACGGACCGAGGAGGATACTCACAAATCGGATCCGGTAACTGAGGTGCTTCTTCTAAAATGGCGTGACTGTTGGTGCCCCCAATCCCGAAACACGATACCCCAGCCCGACGAGGGAGAGACGATGGGGACCAAGGTTGCAGAGTCGTGTTGATGTAAAATGGGCTCCGGTCTAGATCGATATCGGGGTTAGGCGTTTCAAATGCAATTGTTGGTGGAATCTGAGCATGCTGCAGACTGAGAACGGTCTTGATTAGTCCAGCCATCCCAGCCGCAATGTTACTGTGGCCAATGTTGGGTTTAACGGATCCTAATGCACAGACCTGCGGCCCCGAGTGTTGAAAGACAGAGGTTAGCGCTCTCACTTCAATCGGATCTCCAATGAGCGTCCCTGTTCCATGTGCTTCAATCATTGAAATCGTTGTTGCTGGGACTCCAGCTCTCTTCAAAGCAGCTGCCACCACATCCGCCTGCCCCTGCACACTCGGAGCCGAATAGCCGGCTTTGTCATGGCCATCATTATTTACCGCAATCCCTTTAATCACCGCGAGGATAGGATCCTGATCAGCTTGAGCATCTGCTAACCGCTTCAACATAACAACCCCGACCCCATCCCCAAATAGACTGCCACTCGCCTTCGCATCAAACGTCCGGACGCGACCATCTCTGGAATTGACATGTCCTTCTAAATACTGATAGCCTCCCTGAGGCAGAATTAAACTAGACGCACCCGCAAGAGCCATACGACACTGGCCGGTCATCAAGGCTTGGGCTGCTGTTGCCACCGCCACCAGTGAGGTTGAACAGGAGGTTTGAATGCTGACACTCGGCCCTTTCAAGTTCAATAAATAGGACACTCTAGATGTCAAGTAATCTTTGTCATTGCCAATTTCCGTCAGATGGGCATCTCCTGGATTGGTAGGATCCATCATGCCATCCCGCAAATAATGTAGTAAGTAGAGTGGTAGCCAGCATCCGCCAAACACCCCAATCGCATCCCCTTGGCGAGACCGTTTCCCATATCCCGCTTGTTCCAACGCCTCCCAGCAACACTCTAGGAAGAGCCGATGTTGAGGATCCATCCAACTCGCTTCCCGGTAACTCAATCCCCAAAACTCAGGATCAAACTGGTCACTATCCTTGATGTAGGCTCCTTTGCGAACGTAGCCCTCACTGGAATAGAGTGATGATGGAATCCCTTGTTGCTCTAGCTTTGCAACGGACAGTGATTCAATTGAACAGAGCCCTTGTTGTAAGTTCATCCAAAACTCATCCGGTGTAGAGGCTCCAGGGAACCGACATGCCATGCCGATAATGGCAATATCAGAAGGATCCTGGGTAGAGACAGCTTGAACAGAGGGGGAAACGACAGGAACCTCCGCAGGTGTTTCTAAAATGCGGGCCAGGGCTTGAACCGTCGGATACTCGAACACATCAATTACAGATACCGGGCGAGCCACGATCTGGGATAGACGTTGACACACTTGAATCGCCAGTAACGAATGACCGCCCAGATCAAAGAAATTATCTGCCGGATCCGTGATTTGAACGTGTAGGACCTCAGACCACACTTGAGCCACAATCTGCTCTGTGGATCCTGTAATAGCGGGATGGGAAGAGACAGTCGCTTGACCTTGCATCACAGTCTCGGGGGAAGGGAGTTTCCGTCTATCCAACTTGCCCGAGACGGGGTGGAGGGGGAGAGATGAAAGGGCAATAATATAAGCCGGGATAGCATAGTGGGGGAGCTGCGTTTTCAAATAGCTCTTCAGTTGTCGGTTGACATCCATCTGAGCCTCAGGATCCGTGAGCACGACGTAGGCTACTAGATAATCAGGCTGGCGCGTTACCGCATCATTCTCAGGGATCACCACCGCTGCATTTACCGCAGGATGAGTGGACAGGGCTGTTTCCACCGCTCCTAAAACAACGCTATACCCGCGTAACTTCACCATGAATTGAACCCGACCCCAAATTTCCAGCTGACCATTGGGCAGCATTCGCCCCTGATCGCCTGTCCGGAATAAACGGGTGCCATCAGCATGAAACGGATCCTGCACAAACCGTTCTGCCGTCAGTTCAGGTTGGTGCAGATACCCTCTTGCCAGGGAATCACCCCCAACGTAAACCTCTCCCACCTGCCCTTGCCGGACGAGATTTAACTGATCATCTAAGATATGGACCCTGACATTGGACATCGCGTGTCCCACCGGCGCATATCGAGGCGTGACGTGGGGATCGATATCATTCAAACGAATGGTACAAATATCATGACATTCTGAAATACTATAGTCATTCCACAGCTCCACATGCGGCAATGTCTGCTGAAATCGCTCTCGCAATTGCATCGACACCACTTCACCATTGAGCCACACCAATCGCAGTTTTTGGAGTTTTTCGCGTAATTTCAAATCTGTTTGTTGTAATACCTGCTCTAACAAAGACGGCGTTAAGAGCACTCTAGTAATTTGATGGAAGGCCAGAAAGTCAACTAATTTCGGCGGATCGTAAATCACATCGTCCGGGATGACATAGGTGGGATATCCCTGCAGTAGTGGACGAATCACCTCCCATACAAAGAAAACATTGCACGCTTCGCGATCTCCAAATTGATAGGGTGTGTGTCGGTACCGCCAATAATAGGAGTTCACGGCTCCCCGATGTGGACACAGGATCCCTTTGGGTGCCCCCGTCGTCCCGGATGTCATCACACAGTAGGCTAAGTGATCTAGTGTGAGACTAGGATCCTGCCATACCCACCTTCTATCATCCACAACTGATGTTGAATCCAAGCACACCCATCGATTCGTCTCTAACCATGCTGTTGGCAAGCTTGGGGCTAAACTAGACAGAGTTAAAACAGTAACCGGATCCGTAGCGGCGAGAACTTTAGACACTAGCTCCTGCGGATACGCCACTTCAATTGGAATGTAAGCTCCGCCTGCTTTCAATATACTCAAGTAAGCAATCACGTACTCGACACAGGTGGTCATGTAAATGCCAACCAATCGATCCGGCTCAACCCCTTGATGTTGGAGGTAGGCCGCCAATCGATCCGTTAATTGGTCCAATTCGGCGAAGGTGAACTGTTGCTCAAGGCCAACTAAAGCCGTGGCATCAGGATCCTGTCGGGCGGCACTTTTGAACAGGTCATGTAAACAGCGATCAGGATAGGGATCTGTTGCGCCCATCAAAGTAGAGGGGGGTTGGGTGGTGAGATCGTGATGGAGCACTTGGGCGATGTAGCTTAAAACGTCAGAGGTATGGGTTTGGGTGAAAAAGTGATCTCCTGGGAAGGGGACAGTTGAACATAGTTGAGAGGTGTAGGCCCGCCATTCAGCCATTGCTTGAACTGGAACAGAGGTGTCCTGATAGCCTGCCAGCGCGCTAATAGGGATTGGCAATGGATCCGTTGCCTCAGACAGGTAGTAGGTTTCAGACAGTTGAAAATCAGCTCTCAAAGGAGGCAAAATTAAATTGAGTAACTCAGGATCCTGCAGAACTTCTGGATCTAACCAATTCAACTGACGGACGGTATCAATTAGATCTAGATCCGGCAAGCCATACAACGGGTCTGTTGATTGAACCTGATGGGGGGCATGATGAGCCGATACGATTAGCCGCAAGGGCAAGATCATCTCGGTCTCGGCTAGTGTTCGAGCTACATCATAGGCTATTAGTGCCCCAACGCTATGGCCAAACAGGGCAAATGGTTTATCCACATAGGGTAGAAGGTCTTGAACAAGAGCCTGACTAACTTGCTCCATTTGCGTGAGCAGGGGGTCTCGAAAGCGGCGACCTCGTCCCGGTAAATTCACCGCGATAACTTCAATTTGAGGTGATAGGAACTCTGCCCACGCTCGATAAATTTGAGGACCGCCACCACCGTGAGGAAAGCAGATGAGCCGCAACTGAGCCTCAGGCTGAGGATGATAGCAAACAAACCAGGGTGACTTCATCGTGCAAATCCGAACTCAAGTGAAGTAAGTAAACGATCAAGCAGGCGATCCGGTCTACGGATCCATAGCCTCATTGAGCAGCGAGGATAGATTCAAAAGTTAGTAAAATCGCATCGGTAGTTCGTCTGGTCATCTGTTCAGGTATGGTCCTAGATGGCCCTAGTCATAGGCTAACCTCTTCACGTATTCCGCCAGGCCTGCCCATGATGGCCTTGCCCATGACTGCCTTGCCCATGACTGCCTTGCCCATGACTGCCTTGCCCATGATTGTCTTGGCCCAGCCAGTTTTGGGTCCCCCAGCGAGCTTCTAGCCCCAGCAGCCTCAGTCTTCAATGGCCTTTGATCCTAAACAACCATTAACCATTAGAACACAGGGGCGAGCTGTGTCAATTGATTAGGTGAGCTGCCATGATAGGATCCAGAGCAGCTAATTGGTTGGCAAAGAACGTTATAGTCTGGCCTAACCCTATCCAAGCCTGCTTCTGCGATGATTAGAGACACGATAAGAGATGAGCAAGAGAGAGCGCTATGACGGCTGTCCCAATCAGTCCTTCCGTTACACAGCAGGATCACTTCTTAACGATTAGTCATAGACGGTTCCCCTACACCTGGCTGCGTTACCACTGTTTGTGTCCAGAGTGTTATCACCCCAGCTCAGGCCAAACAATTGTTGATAGTAGTCGCTATCCAGCGCCCCGCCCTGCCTCCGTTCAATGGATCGACGACCAACTCATTATTGACTGGGCTGAAACACCGCCTCACCGCAGCACGTTTCCCGTGCCCTGGTTGCTGGACCAATCACTCGACCCACCGCCTGCCCCCCCTACTCCTCGTGCCCTGAGTCTCTGGAACCGACATCAACTGGCTCGTACTAACCCTGAATGGCCCCAGTATGGATCTCCGTTCTGTGAGTGGATGGAGCCGCTCCATACTCTGGGTTTCGTAATCATCCGAGGGATCCCGTGGGAGCAGTTGGATCCGCTTGTTGCTGATATTGGCCCCATCCACTACTTAGCGGGTTATCCTCGTTACTCTACGGTCAAAGCCGTTCCACAAGCCCGTGATCTATCCCTATCGTCGGATGGACATGGACTCTCACCCCATACTGATATCACCTTCATTGCAGGGCCTCGCCTTGTTCAGTTTCTCTACTGTGTGGAGAACCAAGCTCGGGGAGGTGAATCTGTCGTTGTTGACGGGTTTAAAATTGCTGAAGATTTTCGTGGCCGTCATCCCGAGTATTTCAGGATCCTATCCACAACCCCTGTCACCTTTTCACAGCGATTTCAAGACTGGCGGTACTGTTTTTCTCACACAACTCCGATCTTGGCCTGTTCTGAGACGGGATTAGTGAGGGATGTTTACTTCAGTCATAAAAATCTCACTGTCACTCTCCCGTTTGAACAGGTGGATGACTTTTATGCGGCCTACAACACGTTCTTTGAATACGTAAAGGATCCAGTGTATCAGTATCAATTTCGATTAGAAGCCGGTGACTGTTTAATGGTGCAAAACTTTAGGATCCTGCATGGCCGACTTGCGTTTCAACCTCAATCCGGTCCTCGACACCTAGAGGTCGCCTACATGGATTGGAGCTACTTCACAGCTCGCGAGAGATTTCTGTCTAGCTGAAGGTTGAGCGCAGAGGATCCTGACAACGGCGCAGAGGATCCTGGTGGCGGCGAATTGATCTCTAAGGACACCCTGAGTGCAGTCCAAGGATCGCTACGCACACCCAAGAGATCGCCAAGTCTAGCCCAAGGATCCTACAACGGCAGAGCAAACTGAGATCCCGTTGTGAGCCCCTCTCCCTTGCGTTTGAAATCGTCCTGCTGTATGACTCGTCAAGATGGCAAGTACTAGGACTCACAAGCATTGGGGCTCATGGATATGAGGACATCAAGTAGACCCTATCTAGCCACGATTGTCACTATGGTTAGCCTAGCAATCGTCTGGCTGAGCTACCAATTCTGGCGACTGTTGCTGCAGATGGATGAAATGGGCGCGGTAGACCTCAGACTACGGCATACCGAGGTCACGAGTTTTTTCGCGGGTGAACCGATCTATCAGACAATGGGTCACGCCGTCTATCCTCCCGCTACCTACCTGTTGTTATGGCCTTTGATCGGTTGGATGTCAGAGTCAGCCGCACGCATAGGGTGGGCCGTGATGATGGTGATCCTACTGGGTGTCCTGCTGCGCCAGGTTATTCAGGTGAGTCAGGCCACTTCTCCTCCACAGCGATGGTTGTGGCGGATCCTGCCCCTCGCGATGTACGCCACCGGAGCCACTATTGGGAATGGACAGTTAGCAGTGCATATTCTGCCTTGTTTGCTTGCTGCCTTGATTGTGCTTAACCGTTCTCCCACCTCTCAACCTCAGAAGGGATGGAGAGAGGATATGGTAGTTGCTCTGTTGATGATTGCAGCGCTGGTGAAACCGAATGTGACGGCTCCCTTTTTCTGGATCATCATGGTGAAATCGCTGCGGGCTGCTAGCTTTACTGTATTAGGGTACGGTCTTCTGACGGTGGTGGCTCCTGTCTTTCAACCCGAGTATGGGCCGATTACGTTATTCCAGGCTTGGCTAATTCGAGGGGTGAGTGGGGCTGCCTATGGGTCAACAGAGGGGCAAGGATCCATTGTCAGCAGTATTAGTGCCCACAGCATTCTCGGGGCTTTGGATCTCAGTGAGTGGAATAAGCCTGCCTCACTCGTGATTTTATTCGGGTTAGGACTATGGATCCTCTGGAACCGGCAGACGTCCGTTTGGATCCTGGCCAGTGTGGCCGCCATCGGTGCCAAAATCTGGACCTATCACGGATGGTATGACGATTTAATCTTGTTAGTACCAATGCTAGAGCTGTATAGGCAGTCCGACTGGGGCGCCCCAGCTCGATCACGGGCAGGCGTGGCACGGATCCTATTTATCGCTATGGTCCTCTTTACCCTGGCACCTGGAGGCATTTACTTATTCCCGCCTCCGTGGAACTCTCTATACTTGACAGTACAAATGCTGGTGATTGGGAGCAGCCTCATCCGCTTGGGGTGGGAGACTCAATCTCAGCCATGACAGATATTCATACTTTAGGATCCGTACTTTTAGGATCCGTAGTCAAGCCGTTGCCGATACGGTCGGGAGAGTCATCGTGTCTGATGATACATGGACGGTGAGATGGTGATGTCTACACCTTTGTCCTTTTCAATTGTTATCCCGACGTATCGTCGTCCGGACCGCCTGCGTCGGTGTCTGCAAGCAGTGACTGATTTGACTTATCCTCGCCCACACTTTCAAGTTGTTGTTGTCAACGACGGGGGAGAAGAACCGCTGGAGCCTTTAATTCAGTCATTCCGCCCCCAGGTCGATGTCCAGCTGATTAACCAATCCAATGCAGGACCGGCTGCTGCTCGCAATGCGGGGGCTCGGGAGGCCACCTATCCCTATCTGGCTTTCACTGACGATGACTGTACGCCTCACCCAGATTGGTTAACTCAACTCGCTGAGGTCTTTCAACAGCAGTCCGATTGCCTAGTTGGAGGCCACACTGTGAATGGGTTGCCTACTAACGTGTTCTCGACATCAAGCCAACTGTTGGTTGATTATCTGTACCAGTACTACAACGTCAATCCACAGCAAGCCCACTTCCTAACTTCGAATAATTTTGCCATTGCGGCCCATCACTTTTGGCAAGTTGGTGGCTTTGATACGACCTTTCCGCTCGCGGCTGGTGAGGATCGGGAGTTTTGCGACCGATGGCTCTCCCAACACCATCACATTGTGTATGCTGATACTGCTCAAGTCTCACACTTTCATCAGCTGTCATTGAACTCATTCTGGCGGCAACATTTCAACTATGGGCGAGGGGCCTATCACTTTCATCAAATACGAGCTCGCCGCCACCAGGGTGAGATGAGAGTAGAACCCTTTTCATTTTACTTCAATTTACTCACCTATGGTTTTGCTCACCCCTCTGGTCACTCTCCCCTGAATTTGATGCTCCTCTTTGTTCTCTCACAAGTGGCTAATGTTGCTGGTTTTTTCCGGGAGCGGATCCGTCAACAGCGCGGCTCATAGTTCATTTCTGTGAATGATCTCTATGATTCACGCAAAAGATCATTTTAAATAAAGGATTATTTCAAGCAAAGGATCATTGCAAAAAGGATTCTTCTCGAACCGCTTGCAACTGAACCAGCGGCTGATAAACAGTCACTTGGCTCAGCTCAAGGTGTAAGGGTTGAATGGCTCGTGTGGGCAGCGTTGAGGATCGATATCCCCAGTACCGCCCATAACCGATAGCAAACGCTAAACCACTGTAGATGAAATACAGCCAGTGCCAGGGCAATACTCTAAGGGTAAATAGGATCCCTTTGCGTTCAACAAAGAAGCGATAGAGGGTTCTATTGAGAACAAGTAGACCTGTGAGGCTACTGAGGGTTATGAGTAGGGTCAACGGCCACCAGAATGCCAACCCCAAGTTCAGACATGCGGCATAGATGAGAATGACACTAACCCGGCTAGAAATTGTCAAATTCAGGTCATTAATGAGGTACTGATCCCGCAGGATCAATGCTGTCCAGGGGAGTGCACGGTAGAACACATCTGCCTTGAGCATAGATAGAGGTCGCCAACACTTGAGGTGCTTCACTTGGATAGACTTGCATAGTTTGATGCGGGCCTGCTGGGACTTCAGTCGATAACCTAATTCAATATCTTCGATGCAAGGACGACGATACCGTTCATCAAATCCACCCACCTGCAGAAATAAGTTGCGACGGATCCCACCACAGGCTCCCCAGAAGGTCGAGGCTTGTTCTGACCCAGTTTGGTGAACGAAGTGATGTAGGAGGTTGCGATATTGAGAAAGGAAGTTAGTGGCACCGGGTGCAGCATCATAGGATCCAATCAATGCATCAAGGGCAGGATCTGCGACAAACTCGAGCTGGATTTGGCGAATAATTTCCTGAGGGACCACAACATCGGCGTCGACGAAAAATAGAATATCTCCACTGGCGTAATGGGCCCCAATATTCCGGGCCAGGGCTGGGCCGGCGTTCTCACAACAGCGAACTACTGTCATGCCAAAATCTTGGGCAAGGCTCCACGTCCCGTTCGTACATCCGTCACTGACCACAATAATTTCAAGCGGCAAGGGATTCAGTTGGGTCAGAGCTAGCAGGCACCGACGAAAATCTTCACCCCCGTTGTAGGTGGGGACGATGATAGAAACTGTCGGGAGTATAGGGTGCTGTGTTCGAAAAAACATGCCCGCCAAACTGTTGAATAAACTACAATTTTCGACCCGTTCTGTCTTTACTGGTTGTGTCTTTGACCGTTGTGTCTTTGACTGTTGTGTCTTTGACTGTTGTGTCTCTGGGAGTGTAGGGGTAGCTTGCCCAAACCAATGGGAGTGATTACAACTATCTTGGTACATACACGGGCAGTTTTACTGGGAGTTTAGCAGATCCATGCGGGCTTTATGAACACTTTACTTACTCGCTACTTTGGAGCCTAGAGTAAGCCCTAAACACCAGTTTCCCCCTCAGCACAATAGCGTAATTTCAAAAGTTGCCGGGTCTGTACTGTTAAGGATCCGTTAACTCGCTTCTCAAAAAGACCCTGCTTGAATACGGTGGCTGTCAGGGTACAGCTTCAATCTGGTGATCCCGGAGACCCGCCCAGATCTCGATTCGGGGCTAATCAGTTAATAATAAAGATCCGTTGATTGCCGGTGAATCACTATGACCTCTAACTCGTCTGTTGCGGATCTCCGTAGGGACTATCGTCTTCAGTCGCTATCCGAGTCTGATGTGGATCTAGATCCGATTCGTCAATTTGCCCGTTGGTGGGAGGAGGTCCTGGCCGCCGAGATTAGTGAACCCAATGGGATGACTCTAGCAACCGTGACACCAGAGGGAAAACCTGCAGCCCGCATTGTGCTCCTGAAGGGGTTTGATCATCGGGGGTTTACGTTTTTCTCGAACTACACTAGCCACAAGGGTGAACAGTTAACGGCTCATCCCTACGCAGCTCTAGTGTTTTGGTGGGATCCGTTGGAGCGGCAAGTGCGGATTGAAGGTCCGGTGGAGCGTATGGATGCGGGGGAATCAGATGAGTATTTTCACAGTCGGCCTAAAGGTAGCCGTTTGGGGGCTTGGGCCTCAAATCAAAGTCAGGTGATTGCAGGGCGTGAGGCCTTAGAACACCGGCAACAGGAGCTCGAACAGCAGTATCAAGATATGGATAGGATCCCTCGTCCGCCCCATTGGGGAGGCTATCGGGTAATTCCAATCCAGATGGAGTTTTGGCAGGGTCGCTCCAGTCGCTTACATGATCGGATTTGCTACACCCAGCAGGCTGATGGTTGGCTCATTCAGCGTTTGGCGCCTTAGGGGGGGGCCTAAGTGAATGGCCAGAGGGATCCTCTAGTCATCAACATCGACAGAGTTGCCTCTTGTTGTTCTCCCTTTCGATCGTCCACTGCTCAATTATCCTATTTGACCAGACCTCTTTTACGTTGAGCGACCTAAGCTTTCACTTTGAACCCCGATGTTGTCACTCGTTCTGGCGCTGCTGTCACTTGTTCTGGCGCTGCTTTGCGTCTTAGACCCCTCAACTTCCAGTCTCAGTCGTTCAGATAGAGTTTGCGATTACTCTGTTCTCACTTGCAGCTACTCAGATGTCAGTTTTGACCACTCAGATGTCATGACAGTGAGGACGGATATGGGGAGTACAGCAGGCTATGGCAATGCTTACCTTAGTCTGCATTAACAGGATCCATACCATCTCCCCATGGATCCGGATCCAAATGAGATCCGCTACTCTGTAGACGCCATGATGACAGGATCCAACGCAAGAGATTGAACTTCAATGACGCGTTTTCTCCATGACCGATTTGCGAAACAGTTTCTCAGCGACTTATTGGATCCGTTGGGAACCGTTCAACCTAATCGTCAGATTATTGATGAAATGCGGGAGATCGATCTTTACTTCACGCCTGCTAGGGGTGAGACCTCTGCTGAAACGTTAGGACTGTTAGGTCGCATGGTGGCTCAGCCGTGTCTCTTGGAACCCTATCGCAACCCCATCAACAGCACAGAGATTCGCACGTGCATCAGTAAACAGATCTCACTCCATCAAGAATTTCTGCGTCAGGCCAAACGAGAACGGATTCCTAAACCTAGTAGCCCATTCCTGTGGGTGTTAACGCCAACGGCTTCCAAATCCCTGTTACGAGAGGCGGGAGCATCATCTGCAGAGGGTTGGGGAGCCGGAGTATACGAGTTACCCACAATTTTTCAGACTGCGGTGGTGGTGATTCATCAGCTTCCACGCCAGCCTGATACTCTATGGATCCGTTTAATGGGACGAGGGAGAGTGCAACAGCAAGCGGTGGCCGATTTACTGAGTATGGATCCGAAGGATCCGATGAGAGAGAATGCCCTCAAGGCATTGAGTAACTGCCGGATTGTGGTTGATAAGAGTCAAGCCGAGCTAGCTGAGGAAGAGAGGGAGTTAATCATGAACTTATCCCCTGCGTATCTGGAATGGGAGCAGTCTACGTTGGAGCGTGGTAGACAAGAGGGACGACAAGAAGGACGACAAGAGGGACGACGAGAAGGACGACAAGAGGGACGACAAGAGGGACGACAAGAGGGACGACAAGAGGGACGACAAGCTGGAATTGCCGAAGGACGGCGGGCGGAGGTCTTGGCGTTGACCCGACGCTTGATGGAACGACGACTGGATCCAATCAGTACCGGTGTGGCCGAACAGGTTGGGGCGCTGTCGACTGAGAGGCTGGAGGAGTTGGTGGTGGCTCTGTTCGATATCAGGACGGAGGCGGAACTGCAAGCTTGGCTTAATCAATAGGATCCCTACCCACGGGCAGCCCAGGATCCGCAATACCCCCAAGGATCCAGATCCGAATGAGATCAGTTACTCTGGAGACACCATGACGACAGGATCCGATAAGGGAGGGGGCGAGGATGCACAGGGGCCGGGATCCTAGGGATCCTGCTGGTACTGCTGCCGGTGTCGGAGTGGGCCCAGTCGATGAATGAATTATTTGAATAAGGTACTCGTGCTCGGGTGGAAGGTAGATACTCGGAAGCGGTAGATACTTGGAACGAAGTTCTTGAACAGGATCCTGACAATGCTGCTGCTCATAACAATTTGGGTCTTGCACTCACTGCCGTCATTACCAATATCGTTTCATTTTGTACAGGGATCCTGGCCGCCCTCATTCTCAAACTCGCCACCACAGCAGCATCGTCACCGGATCCTGATCAGTGACTGCAGTTGAAGCTGATCCCCTGGGTCCTTCTCGCTACCTGGGATTGCCATCATCATACAGTTGAAATTAAGCCGATTGAGGAGTGAGATCCATTGGAATGGTTACTGTAACTGTGGTTGTTTGCAGTTGACTCTCCAAACTAATCGTACCCTCTAGCAAGGTCACAATTGTTCTCACAATCGTAAGCCCCAAACCATGACCGCTATCTTCAAACTGCTCTAACTCTGGGATCCGGTAGAACGGGTTGAATACGTGAGGCAGATGAATCTCAGGAATCTCCACACCTGTATTTTGGATCTGAAAGCGGAGGTCTTCACCAGCAACACCCATACTGAACCGAATGGTCTGCTGCGGTGGAGTGAACTGATATGCATTAGTTAGCAGCTCCGTCATCACCTTGGCAAGTAGACCAAAATCAGTAGACAGAGTAGCCGGTAGCTCATGACTCAACTGAATCTCTACCTGATGGTGCCGGGATTTGTAGTGCAATTGAATAGGGCGGAGAATTTCTGGCACCCATTCTTTGAATTTGAGCGTACTCAAGACCAGAGGCGGACCCATCTCCAGAGTTTCTAGTGCCGAAAGTTTAGTGATCAAATTCATCTCCTGAGTGCATTCAGTGAGAAAGATCTGTAGGTAGTGCTGACGGTGGCGCTCGTTGGCTCCGAACTGTTCGACCATCCGCATCGCCATCATCATGTTGCTAATGTGACGTCGTAGATGATTCGACAGTTTCTGCATACAGTTCTGCGCTGAATCCTTGGATCTGTACTGCTGTCGGGCTTGAAACCGAGCCTGACGGAGACCGAATATACACTGTAGTGCCACCTTCTCCACAAACTGTAGTTCAGGAGGGAAAAACTCTGTCCCGACTCGACGAATTAGGAGTAGAACCCCCATTAGTGTGCCGTTGTCTAATAGAGGATATGCCATGAGAGTGCAGACACCATGTCTAGGGTGATCAGTGGTGCAACACACTACACTATTCTGTTGCAGCTGTAGGCTCATCTCTAAGGGGAGTTCAGACGCCACAGAATCCTTGTAAGGATGGGTGTACTGGATATGACCGATAGCCGGATCCTGAAAAACAAACGCCAACTCACAGCCAGTTAAGGCTAACTCGCCCGTCAACAGTTCCAGAATGTGGAGGACTAGGGCCTTTTCTGATAATCCCCCCCAGATTTTCTTAGATAGGGTTGTGAGAGCTGTTTCACGACGCGCCCGTTGCATAGATTCAACCAGTTGCAGATCTAATAACTGCTGCGTTCGCTGGCAGACCTGCTGCATCTTTCTGGTGTACAGCGCGTGTTGAATGGCAACCCCCAGTTCTCCCATCAGGGTCTCCAATACCTCAGAGGAATAGCCACTCCATCGCTTCGGGCCCGAACACTGATGAGCCACCATCACGCCCCATAACGTCCCCCGCACGTGAATGGGAATGACCAAGAGGGCGCGGACATTCAACGACTCAAGATAGCTAATGTCATCAGGAGGCAAATGACCGGCGTAGATATCATCGATGCCCAGTCGACATCCTTGTTCGTAGTCTATGTAGGCTGATGAAGGGAAACCAGGATCCTTTAATTGCCCTTTTAGCGAAAACATGGGGTGAGCCACTGCCTCGGCGATAATGAGTTCACTAAACTCAGGCTCGACAGGAGAGATCAAAACTCGATCGGCTTCTAATACAGATAGCATCTCAGTTACAGCAGTATTCAAAACCACTGGCAAATCTAAAGATGCACGGATCCGTCGCATAACGTCATACATCGATTGAATTGGAGTTAAGTAGCGTGTGATTGCGGCTCGACTAGAGGAGGTCATCCCGCTCTCACCAGAATCAGCCAAACGATAGGGGCTCACTCCGCACCTGTTAGGATCCCTCGGCTCAGAGCAGCTGGGTTGTACAGGACTACACCCATGTGAACTCCGTAGAGCAGAACTAGACTTCGATGAGTGAGGCGATCTTGACTCCAGCGCGCCAGTGGGAGACGGGATTGAGTCACCCTTCAAAGATGGAGAACGGTCATTAAACATAAACTTCCCTTGCAAATGTCTGGATGAGCAGGCGGTTGAACAACTCTGTCATCGACGTGAGAAAACGTGGATGTGACAGCCCTACTTACATAGGTGTGGATCAAATACTTAAGAGAGCTTCACAGAGTCTAGCAAGCAACGCTGAGACTGACGTAACAGGGATGGTTTGGCTTACCTAGAACTACGATATCAAGTGTCACAAGCGATAAGTGTCACAAATGTGTCACTACGAGCTGGGTCGATAGTGGCTGATAGGTGTTTCGAGCAGAGCCTCTTCATCAATTCTTTTGAAGGCTATGGTTTCACCCCTTCGAGCTTGCTCATTGATACCCTTGAGATTGTATCGAGAAATACAATTATAGGGCCGTTGATAGACCACTATTATGTTCACATTGTGATTGGGATCACCTATGAATTCCTCTGTTCCTGCTAATCTACCTGACAGTCAAGACTTCAATTTTTCAGCTGGTTCAACCGGATCAGGTGCTGAAGACTATGTTAATGAAGCGTCTCGGCTTCTGGGGTTGCCCCTCCAAGCCGAGCACTATCCTGGTGTGGTTGATAATGTTGAACGGATCCATACTATTGTTCAGCAGGTGATGGCATTTCCTCTCCCTGAGACAATTGAAGTGGCTCCGGTATTTCAACCATGACTCAGTCTATTTATGAAGCTATTTATAAAGTGAGTGCTACTGAAGTGGCGACCGCTGTTCTTTCTCGATCCATTAGTGCACAGCAAGTGGTCGAGGCCAGTCTTGAGCGAATTGCAGCAGTGGATCCCCACCTCAATAGTTTCACCACAGTTCTGTCTCAGTCAGCCCGGGCCCAAGCCGAAGCCCTTGATCGTGCCATTGCGCGGGGGGGAAATCCGGGTCCTTTGGCTGGCGTCCCGTTTGCGGTCAAAAATTTGTTTGATGTGGCTGGAATTCCCACGCTGGCAGGATCCAAGATTAACCAGGAGCATCCACCTGCCACGCAAGATGCCACATTAATTTCCGCACTTAAGCACGCTGGGGCCATTCTCATTGGGGCGCTCAATATGGATGAGTACGCCTATGGGTTTACGACAGAAAATGCTCACTACGGTGACGTACACAATCCCCATCATGTGGACCACATGGCGGGTGGATCTTCAGGGGGCTCAGCCGCAGCTGTTGCAGGCGGTTTAGTCCCCCTGTCCTTGGGGTCTGATACCAACGGATCCATTCGAGTCCCAGCCTCTCTGTGCGGCATTTTGGGGCTGAAGCCTACCTACGGTCGGTTGTCACGAGCTGGATCCGTATTGTTTGCCGCTAGCTTTGATCATGTGGGACCGTTTGCCCGCTCGGTTCGGGATATTGCCACAGCCTTTGACATCATGCAGGGGCCGGATCCTCGGGATCCTGTTTGTACCTCTCGTTCTGCGGATCTCTGTAGCCCGGAGCTAGATGAGGGTATTGAGGGGTTACGAATAGCAATGGCTGCTGATTATTTCACCCACCGAGTTCAGCCCGAAGTGTTGGCTGCTGTTGAGGCTGTTGCACAGGCGCTGGGAACCTCCCGCCAAGTCTCCATTCCAGAAGCTGCCCGAGCCCGAGCCGCTGCCTACGTGATTACAGCGAGTGAAGGCGCTAGCCAACATCGTGAATCCCTTTACACACGTCCCCAGGACTTTGACCCAGCCACCCGAGATCGGTTTTTGGCGGGTTTATTGATTCCATCCCAGTGGGTCACTCAGGCGCAACGTTTTCGAGCTTGGTATCAACAGCAGGTGAGGGCAGTGTTCGAGACAGTTGATGTCCTTGTTGCTCCTACAACACCTTGTCCCGCGCCTCGGCTAGGTCAAACCACCATGATGTTGGATGGTGAGGAATTACTTACCCGTCCCAACTTAGGACTATTTACGCAGC
This sequence comes from uncultured bacterium, assembly GCA_964443615.1. GTDB lineage: Bacteria > Cyanobacteriota > Cyanobacteriia > Thermostichales > Thermostichaceae > CAYSWV01. The sequence continues at coordinate 32,460 of CAYUEE010000026.1, forward strand.
CGCTATCCTTTATTGGTTTACCCATTCTGTCTGTTCCTGTGCAAAGAGCGGGTCAATTACCCATTGGGGTTCAGTTGATCGCGGCCCCATACCAGGAAAAACGGATCCTTCAAGTCGCAGCCTATCTAGAGCGCGCAGGGGTGATCGCAGCGCCTGTGGCTGAGGTTGCTCCAGTCCATAGCTCTAGCCCGTAACACTAGGTCATGACCTAAAGCCTCACTCATGTTCCAGGGATCCTGACTCACCCAGTGGCTGGAGGGAGCAGGATCCTGTGTCGGTAGAATCTGCTGCTACAAAAGACTGAGTCGAAAAGTTAGTAGGCGTACTGAACTTCAGCCAGTGCTAGCGCACTATTGATGTTCACTCGCTTAAGGGCGGAGACTGTCCGTTTCACCAAACCGGTGAGGACCGCCCCAGGGCCAATTTCCCAGACATCGCTGATGCCATCGTTAGCCATATTAAGAACAGTGTCACGCCAACGGACCGATGCCGTCATCTGCTGCGCCAGTAGGGCTTTGAGAACCTCTGGATCCTTAGAGGCGGTGGCCGAGACATTGCTGTAGACGGGAACTTGAGGGATAGCAAATGGGGTCTCGGCCAGAATATCTGAGAATTGTTCGGCAGCTGACGTCATGAGGGGGGAGTGGAAGGCACCGCTAACTGGAAGTTCTTTGACTCGCTTAGCTCCCAGTTGCTCAACCACAGCCTTGACAGACTCCGGGATCCCCGTGATGACCACTTGATCTGGGCTATTATCATTAGCTATGTTGACGCCGGGGATTGTAGTGCAGAGTTGCTCCAGCTTGTCACGGTCAAAACCCATCACAGCCATCATGGTTCCGGCCCCTGCCTTTTCCATCAAAGCTGCCCGTTGCTTAACTAGTCTCAGGCCTGTCGCAAAATCAAAGACACCAGCCGCGTACAGAGCACTGTATTCCCCTAAACTATGACCGGCTGTACAGGTGGGGTTCAGGCCGAGTCGTCGGAGTTGGTCAGTAAACAAGGCCGAAGCCACGAATAAAGCGGGTTGAGTATAGAAGGTCCGACAGATTTGTTCCGAAGTCAGCTCAATCAAGGACCACCCTAAAATATCCTTCGCTACCTGAAGTTGATGTTTGACCCCCGGTAAATCCACTAGATCACAAGCCATTCCCATTGACTGGGATCCCTGTCCAGGAAAAATCCAAGCTACAGTCATTGTGCACAACCCACATCACTTTCGGGATCTAATAGTAAGACTGTTTGGGCTATTTCGTATTGGTGCTTACATAACCACATATGAACACTGATTACGGATCCCTCTACAGATAGAGGTATACCAGCTCTTTACTAGCTACATCTAGCACATCACTGCTTGACTACTCACAGCTGCCTTATCGGACAAGCGCTTGCCACCTGTCTGCTGTCTTACCGTCAAGCGTATGCCCTACCGTCAAGCGTATGCTCTACCGTCAAGCGTATGCTCTACCGTCAAGTGTATCTGGATTATGGGACATTCCAACCCCCCATTCACCCACTGGCCTTGATTGGAAGGCTGAGCGGTTTAACGGCTGCGATAAACTTGGTCTTCTAATGTTCTAATCTGACGCTCCAGCCGGTCTAATCGGCCCCGCAGCTCATCCATCTCGGCCTGACGTGGTACACCGAGATCCTGGAGGATATTCCGAACTTGACGCTGCATCTGGGCTTCAAAGCTGACCTGTTCGGACTTCATCTGGTCCACTAGGGAATTAATCATGTTATTGGCTTGTTCCTGATCCATTTGACCGCTTTGGACCATGTCATCAGCCGCTTTACGGAGTTGCTCGGCTAGGAGGGTGGTGGTGCCAACGCCCATGAGTAAGAGCTGGCGTAAAAAGTTGTTGTTGTCCATGAGGATCCTAAACGACAGTCAAGAGGCAATCCTGTCACTCGGGGAGAGAAGCCAGCCAGAGCAGAGGCCTAGGGCTTCACGACCAACCGGGGATGACCTAGGATGAGGGATCTCAGGATACCAGCGTAGCGAACGTTGGACTGAGGTAGCTCTAGATGATCCCTGGCGAGGTAACTGGTATGTCTGCTCATTCTCCTAAGTTTGTCCTCAACTTTGCAACTGGCTCCGTCAGTTTCAACTTTTCGGTGGCGGGCGCTCAGGAGTTGCAATCGGCTCTCCAGGATCTCATGGGTCGGATCAAAATGGTCGGGGGGCAATCGACAACGGATCCGCAAGCCCCGCTGGACTACACTCTGAAACAAGATGGATTACGTCTAGAAGTATTCTGTAATCCGAATATCTGGCCGAGTCCTCATGCGGCGAAGGTGCTGGTGACGCTTAAGACCGATCCCATGCGGATTTCCACCGAGACTGAGCTGACGCAGATGCTAGATGACTTGGGCCAATTTATGGAGATGAATTAGAAGGACCCGCTGATGCAGACTGAGATGACGCAGGCGCCGATACCGGTGAATCAGGTTGTGGATCCGCAGGACTATCTTTATCCGGATCCTCCCCTGTGTGAGCAGGTGCTCTTAGATTGGGCGGATCGACAACGGTCTCGACAGCGGGTGCGCTCCGACCGCGGATCTGAACTATGGCTAATGTTGCCCAGAGGTACGCGATTAACTCATCAGGATCGTCTCTTTCAGGATCCGCAACGGATCATCATTGTGAGTGCCAAGCCGGAAGCGGTGCTCTCGATCGAGCCGCTCAACCCGCTGCAACTGGGCCAGGCTGCCCATCAACTTGGGAACTGGCACCGACCGATTCAACTGATGATGGATGGATCCTTGCAAGCTCAAGCGGATGCGCCCCTGCGAGATTGGTTAAGTCGGATGGGGATCCCGTTTGTAGAGCGAGAGGATCCGTTTGAACCGAATGTGGCCCTAGCGGGAGGGCATCATCACTAGCAGCTCAAGTGCTCTCGTCCAGCGGGTCTGGCCTCACTATCCAGTCCCTCAGGACGCTTAAGTATTTTGGTAGCGTGGGTCGATGCCGGTTTTTCGCCAACTATTGAGCAGGTCAAAGGTCGTGGCGTCTAGATGACCGTGGATCCCTCGTTCTACCTTGACCGCTGAGGGCCTCAGTTTGATGCCTTTGATCTGTTCCTGAGTTTGCTTGATTTCATCCCAGAGTTGCTTAGCGGAGAGCCATTCGGCGTCATATCCGCTGACCACTAGTTGCTCGGCTCGGTCGGAGGTGGCCACGCGGACCCGACAGTCTTCCCAGCGGAGTTGGGCACAGGTGCGTTCGATGACGGTATCTGCCGTTTCGCCGTAACTGGTGTAGTAGAGCTCAATGCCGGAGGGGGAGACCTCTTGTTTGGCTGGAGTGAGCTGGGTATAGGCGTCAAAGACCGCTAATGTTTGATAGCCTCGGTAGGCCACATAGCTGGCGAGATACTCAATTAGCTTCAGTCGCGCGAGATCCATGGCATCCTGACGGGCCAGTTTGCGCAGTTTGGGCCAGGCTCCGATGATGTTGTAGCCATCCACCAGGAGAACGGTGTGGGACGACAGCGAGGAAATCATGGTAGGGCTGGGTGAGGGATAGTTAGCATTATCGCGGATTGCTTCAGAGATCACAAATTGTAACAGGTGTTCTGGCAGTCTTGACGGTGTATCGAACTGGCTATCCATTACTACCGACAGCTATTGGAGCAGGTATCAGTGCAGAAAGTATTGGAGCCGAAGGATCAGAGCAGGTGCACAGATATCAAGATTCAACCCAGTGCTTGGGCCCATCCAGAATTCTAGATCCAACCAGGATCCTGCCACTCAGGACAGTAGCAGACCGACTATCCGACGGGAGTTGGTTAAGATGCATGATTGAACGACGGAGGCCCGCACTACTCACAAACGCTGGACTGCGTGAGCACCTAGAGGGATCCGTTCCCATTACCTGCTTGGTTGGTTGTTATGAGTCAATCTGCGAATACCGTCCACAATTGGCCCAGTGAGGCCCGCATTCTACGGTGGCTTACCATCATCTGGGTCAGCGTTGGGATCCTAAGTTTGTTTTCCGCGTCTTACCCTGTTGGACAAAAGATTGCGGGGGATGGCCTCTACTTTGTCAAACGTCAATTGATGTGGATTGCGTTGGGGGCTGTGTGCTATGGCCTTGTGGTTCGGATCCCGGTGCAGCGATGGTTCCGCATCTCGGGGGTATTGTGTCTGATTGGAATTGCGCTGGTGTTAGCAACTCATATTCCTGGGTTTGGCGTGTCTCGGTTAGATGCACGGCGGTGGTTGGACCTTAGGCTTATTCCGGTTGTGCAGCCATCAGAGTTTTTGAAACCATTGTTGATTCTTCAGGGTGCAGTGGTGTTTGGGCGATGGTATCAAACGTCGGTGGCCTATCGGGTGGGATGGATCCTCATGTTTGTGGTGGGGTTACTGGGGATCCTGACACAACCGAATTTGGGCACGACGGCGATCTGCGGATTGACGCTATGGTTAATGGCCTGGACCTCAGGGTTACCCATGCTGTCATTGCTGGGAACTGCGGGTGTGGGGACATTAGCAGCCGTGGTTAGTATCTCAGTGAAGGATTATCAGCGGCGACGGATTACGGCTTTTCTGGATCCGTGGGCCCATGCTCAGGATGAGGGCTATCAGTTAGTGCAGAGTCTCCTGGCAATAGGATCCGGAGGACTGTGGGGGCAGGGTTTTGGGTTGTCGCAACAGAAGTTATTCTACCTGCCGATTCAGTATACAGATTTCATTTTCGCGGTGTATTCGGAGGAGTTTGGGCTTGTAGGCTGTTTGTTTTTCATCAGTTTGCTGGCTTTCTACACAGTGCTGGGACTGCGAGTGATGACACTGTGTGAGGATATGACAATGCGGTTAGTGGCCTGTGGGTGTCTGTGTTTTCTGGTGGGCCAATCGATTTTGAATATGGGGGTAGTGACTGGGCTGTTACCGACGACAGGGTTACCCTTCCCTCTCTTTAGTCACGGTGGAAGTTCAGTGTTAGCAGGAATGGTGACTGCAGGACTGTTAGTGCGAGTGGCTCGGCAGGCAGGCGTTCCTCGGGCAGAGGTGGCAATTGGGTAGGACATAAGACAGGAAATGAGACAGGTGAGTGGGTAAATAATTAGGTGAGCGAATGGGTCAGTGGATAGGCTGAGATGGTGAGTCGACTCTGGATGTCGCTGCGAGAGACGCGGCTACCGTTAGTGATGGAATGGATCCTGTTGGGGTTGTCACTGGTGAGCCAGTTTAGCCCCCGACGGTGGGGTGTGCCGCCTGATGTCTCTACGATAAGTGCACTAGGGTGGGTGCTATTTGCGGTGATGGGGTTGCGATTACCGGGAGACCGTTGGACAACCAAGATTGCTTATGTTGCCAGTGGGTTCGTGTTGGTGAGTGTGATTGCAGTGATGGCGAGGGATGGATTAAGGCTGGGTATTTATCCGCTCTTATTGCTGGTGAATTTTATTCGGAGTTGTCTTCTGTTTCCACGGGTGGGACGGATCCTGATGGCGATATTCACGTTCGGGGTTTATGTGGGCTTACGGATCCTGCAAACCTTGAAGGTGGAACAGTTTTTCAGTCATGGGGGACGCCGAGGTTTACCACCACCGTTGCGGTGGGATGGGGTGAGTCAAGATAATTTGAATATGCTGTTGACCTCGACGACAGTGCACTCGACGACGCTGTTTGGCTTAACGCTGCTTTTCCTGGTGCTGCTCATTGATGCTTGGTTATCGGAACGGGAAAGTCGGGCGGAACTGGTGGCAACCTACAGTCAACTGAAAGACTATGCACTCCGGATTGAGGACCAGGCAACCTTGAAAGAACGAAACCGCATTGCTCGGGAAATCCATGATGCTCTGGGCCATTCCCTCTCAGCTCAAACTATTCAATTGAACAATGCGCTCCTGTTTTGGCAAACGGATCCGAACAGAGCCCACAAATTTCTAGTTGAAGGCCAACGTCTTGGTCTTAACGCGCTGCAAGAGGTTCGGCAGTCTGTTGGAGCCCTGCGCTCAAATCCTCTTCAGGATCAATCTCTTGATGTGGCTCTGCATCATTTGGCGGCTGAATTTGAACGAACCACAGGGATCTCCATCACCGTTCAAGCCGAAGGAACTGGATCCTTGTCGTCTGAGTTAGCAGCCGCTTTGTTTCGCATGATTCAAGAAGGGTTAACCAACATTCAACGTCATAGTGCTGCGACCCAAGCTAAACTCGTGGTTCAAGTCCGTGCCAAGCTGATCTATGTCCTGATTGAAGATAATGGTCAAGGGTTTGATCCGCAGCTCAACACTACAGGCTTTGGGTTGCAAGGGATCCGCGAACGGGTTGAAGCGCTATCCGGACAAGTCCATATCCTGAGTCAGCCGGGATCCGGATGTAAAGTGACTCTCTATATTCCTCTCCTCCAGGCGGTCACATGATTCGAGTACTCATTGTCGATGATCAGCACCTGGTACGAGAAGGGCTGAAGAGTTTATTGCATGCCCAGGCTGATATGGCAGTGGTGGGAGCGGCGGAGAATGGCCGACAAGCCCTGGAGATAATCGCTCAGACGGATCCTGAGGTTCTCTTGCTCGATGTCAGAATGCCGCAGATGGATGGAGTAGCAGTAGTTCAGGCGGTTCAGCAGCAATGGCCGCAGATCCGGATCCTGATGTTATCGACGTTTGATCATGATGAGTATGTGCATCGAGCCATGCAGTATGGAGCCAAGGGCTATCTGTTGAAAGACACCCACCCAGATATTTTAGCGGCGGCCATTCGATCTGTTTACCAGGGGCACACCCATTTAGGGCCTGGCTTGTTTGAAAAAATGATGCATTCGCCACCCACCGGATCCTCTGCTCAGGATCCTATTGAACTTCCTCCGGGGTGGTCTGAGCTAACGGGTCGAGAGAAGGAGGTGTTGAGTTTAATTGCGCAAGGGGCCAGTAATCGCGAGATTGCTCAGACGCTGTATATCTCAGAAAAAACAGTGAAAAATCATATTACGCATATCTTCTCTCGTCTTAATCTGCGGGATCGGGTGCAGGCGGCGTTGATGGCCAGTACGTTATTGGAGTTTTTGGATCCGTCAAGATTGGATGAATCAAGTAAATATCAGCCAGAAACGGACTAAATTTCACCACATAGCGTTTTCAGAGTCTGCCGGATCCAGCAACAGGCCTCATCTTGGTGGCTTAATGTGCTCCAGATCATTGAAACGGTCCAGGACGGTATGGCAACCGGCAGTTCAAACAAGGCTAACTGACAGGGTTCTGCCAGCTGCAGGGCGACTCGTTTGGGAACTGCAGCGACTAGATCACTGGCAGCGATTGTAAAGGGAAGCACTAACATTGTTGAAGTTGTTAAGGCAATGCGGCGTGATACCCCCTGTTGATCTAGGCGTTGATCAATTGCTCCAACAGTGTCCCGGCGAAGAGTTGTCAAAGCATGGGACAGCTGGACAAAGGTCTCCAAGCTCATCGGATCCTCAGGATCCTGGCTCAGAGCTGGGTGATTTCGACGAGCGATGCCAATAAATTCCTCTTGAAATAACGGATCCCGGTGGACTTGGGGCGACGGATCCCCAAAAACGCCCAAGGCTAAATCAATCTCCCCTTGCTTCAATAGAGTATCAACTGAATCTTTCTCGTAGCCAATTAATTGAAAATTGATCCCTGGTGCACTCCGACTAACGAAATCAAGTAAAGGAGGCATGAGGATAAAGCTGGTGTAGTCGGAACTGCCCAGAGCGAAAGAGCGGGTACTGGTTGCTGGGTCGAAGGCTTGGCTGGCGGTGAGGGTATGTTGCAGTTGATGGAGTGCAGAGAGGATCCCTGGAGCTATCGCTTGGGCTTTGAGGGTGGGCTGCATCTGACGCCCCATCCGAATGAAGAGGGGATCATCAAATAGGATCCTAAGACGGCTGAGGGCTGCACTCATGGCCGGTTGACCAATGTTGAGTTGGGCGGCGGCGGCAGTAACACTCTGCTGATCGAATAGGGCTTTGAAGGCCACTAGCAGATTTAAGTCAATGGCGGCCAGATCGAAGGGCTTTTTCATCCTCTTGCTCTCAATACTGTCTAGCTTGGTTGCCTGGGGATGGATCCTATTCTAGCTTGGTTGCCTGGGGATGGATCCTATAAATAAGGGATCCTACGGGTGAAGGATCGTGCCAGTAAGAGATCTGGCCGGTGAGGATCCTATAGACGAGATTAATCCAGGAGACGAGAGAGAGCTGCCCGGACTGACTATCAACCAGACTGATAAATACTATCACAGATATCGTCTTGATTGATGATTAAGCGATTGTTACGCTGAAACTGTCATTTGAAATGAGCACGCATTATGACTTCATCTGTAAAAATTGCTGTTGTCACTGGAAGTAGCAAGGGTTTGGGACTTGCCATTGCCCGCCGGTTAGCCAAGCATGAAGATATTCGTGTCGTCCTGACGAGCCGACGGGACTCTGATGGTCTTGAAGCTCAACAACACCTTGCTAACGAAGGTCTTCAGGTGGACTATCACACTCTTGATGTGAATAGCGATGAGAGTGTGAACGGCTTGGCGCAGTGGCTGCAGACCTCCTACGGTCGTGTGGATATTCTGGTTAATAATGCTGGTGTAAATCCTACGATGCAACCAGAGGAGGCCAGCTGGCTGACCGTCAAATTGGATACCCTCCGCTCCACTCTTGAAACCAATGTTGTGGCAGTTCTACGGGTGACTCAAGCCCTTTTGCCGATGATGCAAGCTCAAAACTATGGCCGCATCGTCAATGTTTCAACCGAAATGGCCTCAATGGCCTCGCTTGGGGCAGATTACTACCCCTTGGCTCCCTCCTATCGTCTGTCCAAAGTGGGTTTGAACGGGTTAACGGCAATCCTTGCCAAGGAGTTGAACGGATCCAACATTCTTATCAACGCCTATTCTCCCGGCTGGCTCCAAACGGATATGGGAGGCCCAGATGCTCCGTTTACACCGGATGAAGGGGCGGAAACGGCTGAATTTCTGGCGACATTGCCTGATGGGGGATCACACGGTAAGTTTTATGCCGAGATGCGGAAGTTTGGTGGGGCGTTCTTAGTGAGTTGGTAATTCAAGCCCCGACCCCATGAGGGAGTCTCTGTGAGCAGTTGTGGACAGGACGCACCAGGTTAGCAGGTACGGATCCGGAGGCTTCATGAGTGATCGGATCCGGCCAGATAGGTCAATCTAGTTCGGTGGCCCACCCCGCTCAAGTGTCCCAGGCTATAGCTAGGTGTTGAGGATCCTTAGGATCCGTTTCACGCCATCACTGTTGGATCTCTGACAAGTGGAAACAAGCTTCAGTAAGGTCAATGTTGGACCTTAAAGGCTCGACAGTGGGTTTGCCCAAGTCACAATTGATCTTGTCTAAGCCCAAAATTGATCTTGTCTAAGCTCAAAGTTGACCTTACCTAAGTCCAAAATTGAT
>CAYUEE010000027.1:0-40485 GCA_964443615.1 uncultured bacterium
GACTATATTCCGCCCTCGATTCCTCCCGCTCTTGAGTATCTCCGCCGCCATCAGTTAGAAACCTGGTCACCTGACATTAAGCTCATGATCAGTGAACATCATAAAATTACACCCTATCAGGATCCTAGATATCCCTTAGTTGAGGTGTTTCGCAAAGGGGATTTGATTGATGTTTCCCTTGGACTAGTGACGTTTGATCTCCCGGCAGGTTTTGTCGCCGAGGTCAGAACTGCCATTCCGAATGCTCGGTTCCATCGCCAATTGGCTCAGCGGGCCGCCCGATGGTTTGTTAAACACCCTCTGAATCCAGCACCCATGATGAAATGGTAGTCAGTAACTTGAGATCGATCATGACCTGTTAGGTGGGTGCCCTTATGCAAATTACGAGACGAAATATTGGCCTAGTTGTCGATGATAGCTTATTGCGAGTGTACGTGGCTGCGCCAGAGCCCGCCGGATCCTACCCTGGGATTCTGTATTACTCCGATATCTACCAACTAGGCCGACCGATTACACTCTTGGCTGATCGTCTGGCTGGCTACGGTTATGTTGTGGCAGCACCTGAGATCTTTCACCGGGTTGAACCGATTGGCACTGTGATTGAACCAGGAGATCTAGGTCGACTACGGGGAAATGACGCGGCCCGTCGGACTGAAATTGCTGAGTATGATGCTGATACCCAGGCTGTACTAGCGTGGCTCCAGACTGAGGAGAGTGTGGATTCTAAGAAAATAGGTACATTAGGCTTCTGTATTGGAGGTCATCTAGCGTTTCGAGCCGCCATGCAGTCTCAGGTTAAAGCCACAGTATGTTGTTATCCCACAGGGATCCACAGTGGCAAGTTAGGACGCGGTGTCGCCGATACGATTGACCGAGTGGCTGAGATTACAGGTGAGCTCCTGATGATTTTCGGGACATTGGACCCGCATGTACCCCCAGATGGTCGCCAACGGATCCTGCAAACCCTTGATAGGGCAGGAAGCCAATACAAGTCTTTAGTCTACGAGGCCAATCACACGTTTATGCGCGATGATGGCTATCGGTTTGATCCGGTGGCAACAGATCAGGCCTGGACGGAGATCATCACCTTTTTCCAGAGGATCCTGAATTAACTCTGACATCCTCACAAATTCCTCACACGTTACGCCTAAGATTCCACACCTCCCTCCCCTACAGTATGGACAAGCGCTGATATTGCCTCAGCCGTTGCATTCCTTGCGTTTGGAGAAGTCATCATGTTGAACATCGGTCAGTCTTATCCCTTTCGTTTTTCTCGTGTCAACTCTACTGGTGGCGCACATGCTCAAACCCCTTCATTACAAGATCAAATTTTTATTGAGTACTTGCGTAGCTTTGCCCAACGGTTAGAGTACATCAGTAGTCTTAAACTTAGAGGTCAATTGGATCCGCAGCGATATTACGATGAGACCAAGCTCTTGTGGAGTCAGCTGCAACAAACTCGTCAGGATCTGGGAATGCCCCTCTTAAATTAAAATTATCTGTAAGGCCGTTGACCCAATGTGGAATTAGTTAGATGTGGAATTAGTCAGGGTAATACTAATCCATTGAACTAGCCTGCTGAACAGGAAGAACAACAGTAAAGGTGGATCCTGTTCCAGGCTCGCTTTGCACTTGAATCGTACCGCCATGAGCGTCAACACATCGTTTGACAATAGCTAGGCCCAGCCCACTTCCTGGGATCGTGCCAATGTTGCTTGCCCGATGGAATGGCTGAAATAACTGATTCTGCTCTTCACAAGGAATCCCGATTCCCTGATCACGTACCATAAAGACCACAGAGGGTCCTTGTCGCCAGACTTCAAACCAGATCGATCCACCATCGGGTGAATATTTAATGGCATTGGTGAGTAAATTACTAAAGATTTGCCATAACAGAGTTTTATCCCACAAGGTTTGATTGAAATCTCCCTGAGTTTTGATGTACAGCTGATGATGGCCAGTTATTGTCAATTCCATTTCATCAATGAGTTGCTGACAAAATAAAGGTAAGTTCAAGCAGGTTCGGTGACAGGATAAAGTTCCTAAGTCAGAGTTATTAATCACCGACACTTCATCTAATAATTGGGTGACATTATTAATCGCTGAGCGAATCGCTCGAATATGAGTTAATTTGTCCGCATCATCCACCATCTGTTCTACCGTTTGGAGTGAGTTCATGGAGAGTAAAATTGTATTAAGTGGGTTGCGAATATCATGGGATAGCATCGACACAAATTCTGACTTGAGTTGATTCACTGCTTTAGCTTGACTGAGTTCAGACGTGCTTTGCTCAATACGAGTCTCAAGTCGATGATTAATATTCCTGAGGGTTTCCATCGCTTGCTTACGTTCAATGCTGTAGCGTAGAGCTCGGACCAAAACAGATTCACTAATATGACGTTTCATTAACTAATCTTGAGCTCCCAGTCGGACCGCTTGCAGGGCTAGCTCATCATCGTTTGTATTCGTTAACACTACAATGGGCAAATTAGGGGCCTGTTCAAGCACCAGTTCTAAGGATCCTAGGCCTGCACTATCAGGCAGAGTCAGATCGAGCAGTAAGACATCAAAATGAGCCTGCTGTAACTGCTGTAATCCATCTGCTAGACGGGTCACATGGGTAATTGAAAAATGCTGGAGCTGGGATCCCTTCAGAATTTCCTGAAGTAGCCTAGCCTCAGCTCCGTTGTCTTCAATGAGGAGAATGGTGAGATGAGTAGTAGGCATAATGAGGATGATATATACTTACTCCAAAACAGTTACGATGCGTCATGAACGACATCAGAAGGCAGAGTCACTGTATCTAACCAAAAGGCCTCAATCCGTTTCACAATGGTAAGTAATTGGTTTAGATTTCGTGATTTTGTGATGTAACAATTCACGTGTAGATCATAGCTATGAGACACATCATCTTCATTCTTAGACGTAGTTAGCACAATGACAGGGATCCGCTTTAAATCAGGATCCGATTTAATCTCAGCTAACACTTCTCGACCATCTTTGCGAGGTAAATTCAAATCTAAGAGGATCAAATCAGGCCGAGGGGCATCCCCAAACTCACCTTCACGCCGGAGGAAGCTCATTGCATCCATGCCATTGCGGACGATCTCAATCTGAGGTATGGCCTCACTCGATTTCAATGCTTCCTGGATGAGTCGAATATCGGCCCGATTGTCCTCTACCAGTAAGAGTACTCTAGGCTTTAAGTCCATGTTTGGGGTCACGCTCACGTCCTCCCACCGGAATTGTAAAGTAGAAGGTCGATCCCTGACCTAGCTCAGATTCAACCCAGATTCGGCCTCGGTGACAATCCACAATCTTCTTACAAATCGCCAGCCCCATTCCCGTGCCAGCATAGTCATCACGGGTGTGCAACCGTTGAAAGATGACGAAGATCCGTTCTGAAAACCTTGGATCAATCCCAATACCATTGTCCTGCACTGAGAATAGCCAAGCTTCCTCTAAACGTCGAGCGCCAATATGGATAGCTAAGGGTCTCGCGCTCCGGAATTTTACGGCATTGCCAACTAGATTCTGGAACAATTGCATTAACTGAGTTCGATCAGCCATGACGGTGGGTAATGGATCCTGAGTAATCTCTGCACCACTATCGGTAATCCGGCCTCGCAACGCAGCTAAGGATCGATCCAGCGACATCTGAACATTGGTCAACTCTAACTTGGCATCCTGCTGATCTACCCGAGAGTAAGCTAAGACATCATCAATTAACGTTTGCATTAAGCTCACCCCTTCCACTGCAAAGCCAATAAACTCACTGGCATCTTCATCGAGAGCTTCACGGTAGCGCATCTCTAGCAACTGAACATAGTTAGCCACTTGATTGAGAGGTTCCTGTAGGTCATGCGAAGCCACATACGCAAACTTCTTTAACTCCGCATTAGATCGCTCCAGATCCTGAGCGAGGAGGGCTAACTCATCCGCCTGCTTAAGGACAATATTGATAATGGCTTTTCGTAAACCTAAGGCAGCTTCCACCTCAACTGATTTCCAAGGCAATGACTTTGACTTGACGGTTCCCTTCCATAACTCAAATGATTGACGTGGTGTTAATTGAACCGCTTCTCCAACCTCAGATGCCTCATAGGGCTTACTAGGATCCCCACCCCAATTCACAGTCTGAACAACTTCCGGTCGGAACCATAGCACAAAATTGGAGGTGGAGATTGCAACAGCTAATAATCCACTGGCCGACTGTTTATAGGCTTCTGCATCTGAATAAAGTCGAGGTAAAGAGTCCGTAACAAAACTATCTTCAGTCACCGTTGCTTTCAGCCACTGGATCAGATAAGTGAGATCCTCTTCAGTGGGGACTTGACCCACCTTCGACCACTTACCGTTGTAGAGCACAGCAGCTCCTTGTGCCCCCGTTAGACCAAGTAAATTAGGATCTTGTTGAATCAATCCCTCCACAAACGGATCCGACTGAGACATGAAATCAATCAGACGAGTTTGGATATGGGTCAGATTCAAGCTGTAGTCATAGTCTTCTGTTTCTTCACGGGTAGAGGCCTCTGAAAAGATCAATTGTCCCAGAAATTCACAGGCCTTACGAAGTTCATAGGCAATATATTTTGGGGTTTGGTGATGGCATGCAATAAGCCCCCATAACTTGTCATCTTTAATGAGTGAAATAGTGAGAGAAGCTCCCACGCCCATATTGTGAAGATAGTCAATATGGCAAGGATGAGCACTACGGAGAGACGAGTGAGTTAAATCGACTGGCCAATGGCTAACTGCTGGCCGAGCTGGGTAGAGATTCACCGGATCCGCTTGAGTATCAGGAATGATTCGGATCCAATTTGACCGAAATAACTTACGGGCTGGCTTGGGAATATCAGATTCCGGATAATGTAACCCGAGATAGGGTTCGAGTTCATCAATTTTATCTTCAGCCACTTAATCATGAACTAATACTACTTGAGATAAATTTGTTTTGCGGTTCAACCTCATCCTACTGACACATCTGATCACAGCAGACCTCATTAACTCTAGAATATCTTAAGATTTTATCTCTTGAATAGTTTGTGAGTAGGATCAGATTAAGTCAAATTGTTTCGCCTCCTCTATCTCCATGAGTCCTTCAACAGACGACCTAGGTTCGAATTCTACTGAGTCTCCTGATAGCCCAGTACAGTCTTACGTAGACAACTGGATAGATCGGCTCTTTATCAAGCTGTTTTCTGACAAAATGGCACGGGCCCTTGGGCAACAAAGCAGGCTAAAAGGCTATGACGGCTTTGTCGATCTTTCCAAGCAGATCATGCAGGACCGTACGCCTCCAGAACAGCAGGAGGTTGTTGCCCATGTTCTCTCATCACTGGTTCCTGGGCCGATTCTAGCCGGGATCCGTTTTTTCTTTGAACCAACCCAGTGGGTTTGTGAATCGAATGCTTGGTTTGCTACCCGCCTATTTCAATGGTTAGTGGGGCCGTGTGAGCAACAGGAAGCTATCATCACAGAACCGTCTGGTCAGCAGACAGTGCAATTGAGCCGCGTGCACATCAAAAAATGTCGCTATCTGGAACATGCCGGTTGTGTAGGGATGTGCATCAACATGTGTAAGCTACCTACCCAGACCTTTTTCGCGAATGGATTTGGGATCCCATTGACCATGGTGCCTAATTTTGAAGATCTGAGCTGCGAGATGACCTTTGGGCAAGCTCCGGATCCGGCTGCAGAGGAAGTGCTTATGCAACAGCCTTGTTTAGTCAGCCTCTGCCCTCATAGTGCCCCGTCAGCTCCTGTTTGTCCCTCCATTCAATCAAGTAGTTCTGAGCTTGATTAGGATTGAGTTAGCAATCGGATCCTTGATTGACCTGCAAATTTAATCACACTCTTGACCCTCACGTTACGTCAGGTTCTACACTCAAATTGTTCCAGACTGCTTCTGACTGACAATGAAAATTGGCGAACTAGCAAAGCGATCAGGTCTCTCCGTGCGAACGTTGCACTACTACGATGAGATCGGCTTACTGTCTCCATCAGAGCGAACTGAGGCTGATCATCGAGTGTATGTAACCGCTGATGTGGTTCGGTTACAGCAGATTGTATCTTTGCGACAGCTAGGATTTTCACTTGATGAGATTCGTCAATGCCTAGACCAATCTGAGTTCTCTTGGCTACAGGTTGTTCAACGCCATATTGACTATTTAAAAGATCAAATCGCACAGTCCCATCAACTTATGATTCGGTTAGAACGGATCCTAACTCAGTTGCAGTCCTGTGAACCGATTGAGTTCGATGATTTGATTCAAACAATTGAGGTCATGATCATGTTTGAGAAGTACTACACTCCTGAACAACTAGAGACTTTAGAGCAACGACAACAGAACATCGGCAGGGACCGGATCCGTCAAGTTGAAATCGAATGGCAATCCCTGATTTCTGAGCTCAAAGAGGCCCTGCATCAAGGGCAGGATCCCTCTAGTAAAACCGTTCAAGCATTAGCTCACCGCTGCCGCGCATTAGTTCAGGAGTTTACAGATGGGGATCCCAAGTTGCAAGAATCCTTGCAAGCCCTATACCAGCAGGAAGGTGCTGAAGTCGCCAGTCGTGGCCTGATCGAGCCAGCCGTGATGGAGTACATGGGACAAGCCATGGCCCTAATTCAAGATTGAGGATTAGTTTTACCCACTGTGCTTGAAGAGAGCTAAGATTTCAGGCTCCTCTAGGATTGAATCTCTTCTTTACTAGTGCCGAAGCTGTTCAAGCAGCCGTAGTCCAATCCTTTTGCCAATCCCGATATGTAGGATCCGAACTGTTTCACCACTGCTGACAGCGGATCCTAATATCCCTTAACTAAGTGCTTTAATCAAAGACTACCGTTGAAGCCATTAATCTTCATCTTGACGAGTAGTCATGTAGCGCAGGATTGGCTCATTTAATCGCATCATTTTTTCCCAAGCCGCGACAGCAGATGGTTCGGCCTGGTAGTTCACCTGCACGTAAAGGCCTTCTTTGTATCCTTTGAGCTCGAAGGTGAAGCGCCGCTTACCACGAATTTGAGTTTCAATCTCAGAAGCACCATTCTCTTGTAACAGAGCCTGTTGAGCATTGAGTAACTGTTCCAAATTCTCGTCCACCACATCAGGACGCACAATCAACATGGTTTCGTAGCTACGCGGCATGGATCCTTGATCTCCTTGACATAGGTAAAACTCAACAAGACGCCAAACTAGCGTGACTTGGCAAACAAAAATTCTACTACACAAATGCATTGGGGCGAAACCTTAATCCAAACCTCCAGGACAGAAACCAGGATCTGAGGTGTCGCATTATGTCGTGTCACTTATACACTCGCTGCTGCCATGATTTGATACGTCAACTTAGCGGCGGTAAAGGCGCTTCGCCGGTCCCCTTCCCGGTCCCCTGTAACAGCCAACTCGGTAATATCAGCACCGACTAACTGGCGTTGGGATCCTACTGCTCGGATCAACTCTACGGCCTCCCACCAAGTTAATCCACCCGGCTCTGGCGTCCCTGTTGAAGGAATAACTGCTGGATCCAACCCGTCCACATCAACGGTCAAGTAAACCTGAGGCCCTAGGGTATCAATAACCTCCTGGATCCAGCTTGCTGCAGGTTTGCCCCGTAACCCTTGTGCAAAAAAGGTATGCAACCGCCGCTCCCGCATGGCTTGCCGATCCTCAGCACAAATCGAGCGAATGCCAACTTGCGTCAATCGATTCTCCACCTGATCTACAACACGGGCCATTGCGCTGGCATGGGACAGAGGCGAACCCTCGTACTGATCCCGCAGATCAGCATGCGCATCAATTTGGAGAACATGCAAATCTGGAAAGTGAGCTAAGTGAGCTTTGACTAAAGGACCTGTGATGGAATGCTCACCTCCAATGGAGCAGAGGAACCGCGATGGATCCACTAACTCTTTAGCTCGCTGGAAAATAGCAGTCATCGCAGGCTCAAGCGCCTCAACAATGTCAACGGGCGCAGAGGTCCAATACTTTGAGATCACCTCCGAATCGGTCTCTGTCCCTACCGAAGATCCAGACCGAGCCGCCGGTTCACTATCTCGGACCTCATCGTAAAGCTCAACGTAAGCAGAAGCCTCAATCAACGCCTGGGGGGCCTGGGCCGTCCCTTTTCCATAGGACGTCGTGGCCTCATAGGGGATAGGCAGGATTACCCCCTGAGCCTCAGCTAACTCCAGCTCAACTAAGCCCAGGAAAGTCATGGCAGCATGAGTCATTGACCATTCTCTAAACAGCCCATGAGTCTAGCTGGTCTCTCCAGTCGCAACACTGCCTAGATCATCAGAGAACTGCCAAGAGGATCCACAAACGACTCTTCATTCTCAAGATTTGTAACGATAAATCCCGAAAACCCGCCAGACTCTGTAGCCAGATGAGTAGGATTGAAGGCATCATAGAAGTTGTACATGCTTCTTAACATTAATTATCGAAATGCCTGAAAAATTCACCTGGATGAAGACTCGGATGCACGCCTGGATTTGTGTCTGGAGGGATCACCTCGGATCCTGTGTCTCTAACTCAGTCTTACATGGGGCACTGCTGGGTTTCCTCAGCTTGGGTCTCATGGCTTGGGGCGCGCCAGCTTCAGCTCAGATGCCCTTGCCAGTTGTAGAGATGGATCTACCTCAGCCACCAGTGATGGTGCTTGACTTGGCCAATCAGCTGAGTGACTCTCAGGAAGCTCGTCTGGGGGATACCCTTCGTAATCTGGAAGCAGATACAGGCTGGAAGTTACGGGTCTTGACCCAATTTGATCAAACGCCAGGTCGCCAGGTGAAAGGCTACTGGGGTCTGGATGAGAAGAGTGTACTGATGGTTGCGGATCCTCGGGGCGGTAACCTGTTGGCTTTCAACGTGGGGGACAAGGTGCGGACAGTTTTGCCGAGAACATTCTGGATTGAGCTGCAGTCTCGCTTCGGCAATCAGTTTTTCGTCCGCGATGAGGGTCACTCCACATCTATTCTGGAAACGGTCAACACCCTGGATTCTTGTTTCCGTCAAGGGGGATGCCGAGTGGTGCCAGGGCTGCCTCGCGAGCAATGGCTATTAACGCTGGTTACCTCGGTGGTCGGAGGAATCGTATTTGGGTTTGCTGGGAAGCCTCGCAGTGCTGAAGAACTCTTTAATTGGCGTTGGGCTCTAATTTTTACACCACTTTGGTTTATCCTGTTTGGCGCATTTGGACTAGGGCCAGTGTTGACACGAACTACAGATCTACTGCCCATTGCCCGCAACTGCTTGGGATTTTTAGGAGCAGCACTGATGGTCTACCTACTACCCATGCAGACTCGCATGATCCCTCCAGATTCTTCAGCTTCATAGGGATTTCAGCTAATTGATACATAGCTTGTTGTTGGGGATCCGTACTAGGATCCTTTTTTGTTGAGATTTCACTGTTCAATAATGTCAGTCACCTTCTGACCCCCCATTTGACTCCAATTGCACTGGGGTCAGAGTCTGCCCCACAAGTGAATCTGTCCAACTATTGCAAGTCGTCATGATTTGTAACATCAATCAAGCTCTTCATTAGTGAGTGATACGATGCCAGAACGCTAGGAGTGTCTGGGAACACCTGGGCTGAGAACATATCCTCAGAACCTGAACCGGCCCATACCGGCGGAGGGAAGCATTGTTTAGGAGATCACTATGAGAGCACCTTGGATTGCCCAACGAGACGGGCAGCCCGTTGTGACGCAGATGCACTATGCTCGTCAAGGCATTGTCACCGAAGAGATGGCCTACGTAGCGCAAAGGGAGCAGTTATCCCCAGATTTAGTGCGTGATGAAGTGGCTCGGGGTCGGATGATCATTCCTGCTAATATTAACCACCCAAACCTTGAGCCCATGTGCATTGGCATTGCCTCAAGTTGTAAGGTGAATGCCAATATTGGAGCCTCTCCCAATTCTTCAAACTTAGAGGAAGAGGTGGCTAAGTTGACGTTAGCGGTGAAGCACGGCGCTGATACCGTTATGGATCTATCTACGGGTGGGGGAGATCTCGATACTATTCGATCTGCCATTATTCAATCCTCACCAGTTCCCATTGGCACAGTACCCATGTACCAAGCCATGGAAAGTGTGTACGGCAATGTTGAAAAATTGTCGGCAGATGATATCTTGCATGTCATTGAAAAGCATGCCCAGCAAGGCGTGGACTACATGACAATTCATGCTGGGATCCTGATTGAACACCTGCCCTTGGTGAAAAATCGTTTAACCGGTATTGTCTCTCGTGGGGGGGGCATCATTGCTCGGTGGATGTTAACTCATCACAAGCAGAATCCATTGTACACACGGTTCCGGGATATCATTGACATCTTTCAACGATACGACGTGTCCTTCAGCTTAGGAGACTCACTCCGTCCAGGCTGCTTACACGATGCGTCAGACGAGGCACAACTGGCTGAGTTAAAGACTTTAGGTCAGCTGACTCGGCAGGCCTGGGAGCATGATGTGCAGGTGATGGTAGAAGGTCCTGGGCATGTCCCCATGGATCAAATTGAATTCAATGTTCGCAAACAGATGGAAGAGTGTTCAGAAGCACCTTTCTATGTTTTGGGTCCTCTCGTGACCGACATTGCACCAGGTTACGACCATATTACCTCTGCGATTGGAGCAGCGATGGCGGGGTGGTACGGGACGGCTATGCTGTGCTACGTCACGCCCAAAGAGCACCTGGGTCTACCGAATGCAGAAGATGTACGCAATGGCCTAATTGCCTACAAAATTGCAGCTCATGCTGCTGATGTAGCTCGCCATCGATTGGGGGCTCGGGACCGGGACGATGAGCTATCCAAGGCTCGCTACCACTTCGACTGGAATCGGCAGTTTGAACTCTCTTTGGATCCTGAACGTGCTAAAGAGTACCATGATGAGACACTGCCAGCTGACATTTACAAAACAGCTGAATTTTGCTCAATGTGTGGTCCTAAGTTCTGCCCGATGCAAACCAAAGTTGATGCTGATGCGTTAACTGAGCTGGAAAAGTTCTTAGCGTCTGAAACTGTCACTGTCTAGTTAGATCAAGTCCAGTTAGATCAAGGTCTAACTAATCTACTCATAACCAAATAACTAGCCTGACTACTAGACACTAGCCTCCGGAACGAATGAGTCTGGAGGCTCTCTAATAATTTCAGGTCATCACTGACTATACTGAGAGGAGAGGATAGGATTCTCTGGTCTTACTAAGCTAACAATGTCTTCAAAATCATAAGTCTGGACTTTTACCCGTAAGACCTTGGCCAAGGATCCGTAGTCAGGTGGAAGTTCATTGATCAGACACTGCAAAGTTTTCGCTTGCCCCAAAATCGCAGCCTGATGTACACGATCCAGCCAAGCTTGGGAAATTCCATCAAAGCTTTGATGCGTTAGATTTTGCGGCTCTGAGCAACTCGGATCCGTATGAGGGGACAAGGCATATGTATACCGCACACCTAGGAAGCGAGCCATCATCTCAAAAATGACGCTGGCTTGAAAGGGCTTGCGGACAAAATCATCACATCCAGCTGACAGAATCCAGTCTCGATCTTCTTCAAAAATACTTGCCGTTAGCGCAATGATAATTGTTCGCCGTGATCCTGCAGTAGATCGAATTAGCTTAGTAGCCTGGAGGCCATCCATGACAGGCAAACGAATATTCATCCAAATGAGGTGAGGATCCCAACGTCGCCAGCACTCAACTCCCTCCTGACCATGGGTTGCCGTGCGTACATCAAACCCCAAAGGATGCAACAGTTGTTTGAGTAAATGGCGATTTGCCGAGTCATCTTCCACCACCAGGATCCGATAGACAGGTTGGTCAGGCGCTAAAGCCACAACAGTTTGAGGCTGTTCCGCCAAGGGACCTGCTGGTAATTCAGCTAACTCGGCCCGGATCGTAAAGTGGAAATTGGATCCTTGGCCAAGGACACTGTGAACTCCAATATCTCCCCCCAGCAATTCGACAAACTTTTGGCTAATAGGTAGACCTAATCCCGTTCCCTCCGAAGAGAATTTGCCTGCAGACGCTTGGGTAAACGGCGAAAATAGTTGACTCAATTCCTCTGAGCTAATCCCTGGCCCCGTATCTTCAACTTCAAAGCGGATAACCTTTTGATTCGTATGCAATCCAGGCGTTGTGTCGTCGCGATGACTTACAGTTAAAATCACATGCCCATGCTGTGTGAACTTGAGAGCATTTCCAATTAGATTCATCAGAACTTGACGAAGCTTGCTTTCATCGGTGCAGATACAACGAGGGAGTCGCGGTGTTCGGCTCACTCTAAACAGAAGATTCTTAGCTCGGGCTCGAACAACAAGCAGATTTTCTAACGTATCGAGAAAAGCATACAAATCAAAACTGGAAGGATTCAATGTCACCTTGCCAGCTTCAATTTTTGACATATCTAAGATATCATTAATCAAGTTTAGTAAGTGCTCTCCACTGCGATTGATAACATTGAGCTGTGCTTGAATACCAGAATCCGGATCCCTAGCCAACAGTTGGGTAAACCCCAGAATAGCATTGAGGGGAGTCCTTAGTTCATGGCTCATATTGGCTAGGAAAGCGCTCTTAGCTCGATGTGCAGCCTCGGCAGCCTCTTTCGCTCGTTTAAGCTCAATTTCAAAATGCTTGCGATCCTGGGCTTCAATCCCCAGAGACACTAGATCAGCAACAGATCGAGCAAAGTTCTCTTCAGCTGCTCGCCATTGACGGTTTTCCCTCGTCAGCTCCAACGTGAGAACCCCCAAAACCTTCCGACTCAAAGCAATAGGGGCCAGTAACAAGGCTTTGATGTCCAACGGATCCAGAATATCGATAGCTAGAGTCTTGAGGATAGGGTCTACAAGAATATTTTCGACAACAATGGGCTCATTTTTCGCCAGAGCAGCGAAGAACTGCGGATACTGAACTGCTCGTATGATCGGACGGGGAAAACTAGCGGAAGAACCCATCGCATCAAAGACGTGGATACACTCTAATTCAGTTTTATCAGCATTGTAAGTGTAAGTACTTACCCTGTCGACTTCTAGTGTTCGAGTGGTGGCTCGGGAAATATCATCCAACGCTGTCGTGAGATCCCCCTGGTAGAGGGCAGGATCCTTAGCTAAATCAATCAGAACTTTGTTGTGATCGCGGAGTTGAATCGCCCATCGTTTCAGGGCTAGCTCAGCGGTGGCACGAGCCTCAATTTCTGCTTTCAACTGAGCATTCTGCCGTTCCAACATTTTGCTTAACTCTCGCAACTTCAAGTGAGTACCAATTCGAGCTAAAAGCTCAGAATAATTAACAGGCTTCGCAACATAGTCTACAGCTCCTGCTTCGAGACCTCGAATAATGTCTTCAGGAGCTGTTAACTTGGATAGAAAAATAATAGGAATATCTTGAGTCGCTTCTGATGACTTCAATCGAGTACAGGTTTCCAGCCCATCAATACCAGGCAGCAGTACATCGAGGAGAATAATGCTAGGTTTTGCTGAAGCTGCCTTGGTCACCGCACTTTCGCCATCTCGACAGACTAATGTGTCAAACCCGGAAATCTCAAGCACGTCCATCATGACTTGAATATTCACAGGATTATCTTCCACCAATAGGATTGTGGCATTGCTATGCTCAATAGGTGGCGGAAACTGAGTCATCATTCAGGGAAGGTTAACTAGACCATGTAGAATTACTGACTACCCTAAGCAAGGTTACTATTTCGGTCTAAGGCTTAGTCCAAGAGCCCTACCCTCAGAACTCGCTTCATTTACCCCGTTAAGCTCCTTCTTCCATATCTACTGAGTACCCTTTTTCAAAGGCAAATCGTACCAACTGAGCTCGATTCTCTAGAGATAGCTTGCTTAATATATTGGTTAAGTGGGTTTGAACCGTTCGGGGACTGATGAATAGCTTTTCACCAATTTGTTTATTCGTTGCACCTCGAATAACTTCCCGAAAGACTCGTTCTTCAGCGGGTGTTAGAGGGAGTTCAGGGGGTTGGGCACGACTTGAGATCTCGTGAGTGACCCCTGTCTCTGGTTGTTTCTGGATTAACCGCAGAATTTCAGCTTGGGTTCGTCGTGAGCGTTCAATTTGAGATTCAATCTTCGCGACTAACTCTCTGGGCTCAAACGGCTTGATAATGTAGTCATCGGCTCCCCACTCGTATCCTTGCACCCGATCCTCGACCTCCCCCTTGGAAGACAGAAAAATAAATGGCACGAGTTCTCCTCCTCGCTGTTGTCGTAACTGCCGACAAAACTCGAAACCATCCATCTCAGGCATCATGACATCCGAAACCACTAGATCAGGAGTCTCGCGCACGAACAAACGTAGCCCCTCAATACCTGAGGATCCAGTACACACACGATAACCGCTTTGACTCAGATGGCGGCTCAGGATCTTGAGAGAAATGGCATCATCGTCGACAATTAGAATACGCTTCATAAGGCACCTGTACAAGCTCCTCGTCGGAGAGTCATTACACACAACGGGAATTGGGAGCGGGGATTTCTATCCCTAGACCTAGACAACACCATCTGATGATGGCTCAAAATGCCTAACACCAACATTCCCTCGACAGTCAAACGACACAACGCCGGCCCCGAAGCTTCATTAAAACTTCACACTACTGTCAATAGAGTCGTGATGGGTCGGACAGGATATCCGCTGCTTAACACCTTAGCAAATCAGACCACACCTGCTCGTCATACTCTCATTAAGATTCAGCCTACTATACCTAAGTTCCAACTCTTCCCTTGACCTCCAATCACAGACCTCGCCAACTGAACTCATTTCAGGATTCACAACACACAGGACTCACAGCACACAGGACTCACAGCACACAGGACACACGGCCATCAGATTCACAGCAAGGCCTACGCACTGCGGGATTCAATGCTGCGTGGGTGAGATACTCTCAAAGGAGGTCATAGAAGGATCCTGAACATCCTGCTTAACACTACGAAAATCCACGCTCTCAGTGTAGCGGGCAAATTCATCGTTAGAGAGATTTGCACTTATGTAATAGCCAGCGGTGACATCACTACTAAAGACGATCACATCACCGTTTTGGAGATCATGGGAATAACAGCGTTGGTTATTAATTGTAATGCCATTAGTGCTGCGTTTCCCTTGTAAGTTACCGTCGATAATCCGAAAGATGTAGCGATTAGGTCCTTGAGTTGGCATTCGGAGCAAGATGGCATGTTGTCGTGAGACAAAACTAGAGTGAAGAACAATTGCATTCGTAACATCTCGACCCAATGAGTAGGTTGCCGCGTCTAGGGAGATTGTCCGTCGTCCCTCAGCATCTTCAATCACCAGTACGTGCCGCGCAATAGCCCGTTCTGCTTGAGGATCCGTTGTCTCCATGAACTCAACCCCCAATGACAACCCACCGGAATGATGGCTACCTCGACGACAACTAGCCCATACTCAACTGACATGCTCACTATCATTGTGAGGTCAGTTGTAGAGCTATTGCACAAGCAAGATCATAAGGATCCTCAGTGATGGATCCCTTCCGTAGTCTACCGTTGATTGGATGCCGTCCGTTGATTGGGTGCAACGGTATGCCTTTGTCGGTCATCGGAGTAATGGCCTCTACCCAAGAGTGCGAGGAGACAGGGCCTGAGTGCTCTGATGTCTTCTCTAAAGGGATCTAGTCAATTATCAATCACATAGCCCAAGTCTTTTAGGATCCCTGCTTTTCGACGCCAGTGGGGACGAACCTTCACAAAGAGCTCCAGATATACTTTTCCATCAATTAGCTTTTGAATTTGGAGGCGGGCTCCTTGACCAATGGTTTTGAGCATCTCCCCTTTTTTGCCAATTAGGATCCCTTTTTGTGAGTCTCGTTCAACATAGATGGAGGCCAAGACCTTAGTGAGTTTTTCAGATTCTTCAACGAGCTCGACTTTGATGGCGACGGAGTGAGGGATCTCTTGACGAGTGTGAAATAGGATTTGCTCACGGATAAGTTCACCCATGATAAACCGTTCGGGTTGGTCGGTGAGGTAGTCTGGCGGGTAGTAGTAGGGGCCTTCAGGTAGCAGCTGCATCATGTGGGTCAGCAGAGGATCCAGAGTGTCGTCGTGAAGTGCACTTGCCATTACAAGGTCAGCCTCTGGCTTTAAATCACGATAGGTTTGTATGATTTCAGCGCGACGAGCCGGATCCTGAGGTGTTAAATCAGACTTGTTGGCGCAAATTAAGACAGGAACCTGAGCGGGTAAACGGTCCACGATGTATACGTCCCCTCGGCCAGCGGGTACGGATCCATCTACAACTAAGACAATTCCGTCGACCTCTTGACTGGCGGCCTGAGCATTATGAACTAAAATTTCACCAAGCCGATGATGGGGTTTATGGATCCCAGGCGTATCCACCAGGATGATTTGAGCTTGTGGGAGGGTAAGGATCCCTTGCAGGCGGTTGCGAGTGGTTTGGGCGATGGGAGAGGTGATGGCAACTTTTTCCCCAATGAGAGCGTTGAGCAGAGTTGATTTCCCTACATTAGGGCGGCCAATCAAGGCCATAAATCCTGAACGAAACCCTGCAGGAGCTTCAGGAATGGCAGGTCCAAGTTCATTAATAAATGGAGACTCTACTGAATTTAAGGGAGGGGAATCAGACATGTTGGCCACACAGAGGTGCTCTTAATTATCTGAGCAATTAGCCGAGAACGCCAAGACGTTTATTTCTGTGACATACTCCCGCCACTCATGCTGACGCATAGCGTGCGGGCTTCTCAGTGACCCCTGGCATCCCATCGGGCATTTCCTGAGCTCTAAGGACGGGATGACCCACCGCCCTGTATTTGATATTGATGCAGCGTTGTGGTCACGCTCTAGTTCCAGTTCGCAATGAGGGCAAGAATGCCATCTATCCTGAATTGCTTTTGCAACTGTCTGATATGACCACAACCCGAGCAGTCTTGCTTTGTACCGTTAGGATTCACCGCAATCGTCATCAACCCAGCATTTGCAGCTTTGACTGAGAGAATTTGCAGGAATTGACCCCATCCGGCATCATGGGTAGACTTTGCCAGGCGAGTTCTGACAATGCCTTTGATACTGAGTGCTTCATGCCCAATATTCTTTCCTTTATTCAGCAGCTTTTGCGCTGTCTTGTAATGGATACCGAGTTCTGGTACTGTCGAGTCCTACAGTGACAGGGTGATGTAGTAGCCGTTCGCCTTCTTGGTCATTGTGGCCGTTTCGATTTTGAATCCGTCTGGTATGGGGCGATGCAGAATCATTTTCAACTTGCCGATTTTCCGAAGCTGAATGAATCGCCCATGGATATGTTCCGGCTTTACCGGATCAGGGAACGCGATTGAGCGGAACCGCCCTTGCCCCTTAAATCTAGGATTCAGAGTTTAAATCGCTCTGCACCACGCAGGATCCTCTCTGCTGCTCGGAGCAATCAATATGTAACGGTGAGGATCCTCTCTGCTGCTCGGAGCGATCAATAAGGAGCTAGCAGGATCCGTTGGGCCGCTGTGATGAAGCTGTTGTTGTCTTACAATTGATATCTGCCTGCCATATGTCAACTCAAGCCTTGGGTCCGGTACCAATAGATTGCATCACTGAGAGATTCCGGCAAGGGGCGACAGGTCAGTCCTAACTCTTGAATAGCTTTCGCGTTACTGAAGGGCAAGGATCCCCACGCTAATTTCACGCCTGTCAAAGGGGCATCCGGAGGTTGATGAGTCACATAATCAGCCCAGGTTTCTTGAACAATGCTGACAACCCATGCCAAAAGGTAAGGGATCCGTTGCTGCGGCATAGGAGATCCTGTGAGGGATTCTAGGATGCGCAGGAATTCACTCAGCCGGATATTGGTGTGGCCAAGGATATACCGTTCGCCAACGTTTCCATTTAATGCTGCGAGATAGTGACCTTGAGCCAGATCTCGAACATCGATGAAGTTGAAATGGCTCTCTACAAAGGCGGGATACTCTCCCTTCAAATAACCTAGGACCATCCGCGTGGGTGGTGTTAACTGGGTATCTCCAGGACCAATCGGCAACGTAGGATTGACGATCACGATAGGCACACCTTTCTGGACATATTCAAGAGCAGCCTGCTCCGCTAGCCACTTACTCTCACAATAAGCTCCCGCCATATCCTCAAGTGTCAAGTTAACCGCCTCAGTTACGGGTGCCGGGATCCGTCGGCGACAACTGGTTAACACTGCCTCAGTCGATGTGTGGACAACTCGCTTTACCCCTGTGTCTAGGCAGGCTTTGAAGACACTACAGGATCCTCTGTAATTCACTTGATTGAAGACCTGCTTATCCCGAGCCCACAATTGAGCATTGGCCGCTAGATGGAAGACAGTATCGATACCTTCTAAGGATCCTTTCACGGTCACAGGATCAGTAACGGATCCCTGATAGATTTCAACGTCATCCCAGGGCGCTAACTCAGAAGTGGCAATGTCTAAGATCCGAACTCGGGATCCTTGAGATCGCAGGTAGTCCACCAAATGGCGACCGATAAAGCCCAGGCCACCTGTGACAAGTGCGTGTTCAATCATGACAAATAGAAACTACGAGGCTGCTGCAAGAGATGGATCCTTGGGTTGATTATTAGGTTTCTCCTTGGGGGGCTCTTCAGGGCGATCCTCAGATTGATCGTTGAACTGGTCCTGGGCCTGATCTCGACGGTGGCTGAGTTCCAGGTAAACAAGTAACGCATTGATATCCGCCGGGTTAACCCCACCAATACGAGCAGCTTGACCCAGAGTCAGCGGTTGAACTGAGGCTAACTTTTCCCGTGCTTCTTTCGAAATGGTTTCGATCGCTTGGTAGTCGAGATCTTGAGGCAGGCGGCGGTTGTACTGCTTACTGATCTGCGCAATTTGTACCTCTTGTCGTTGGATGTAGCCGCTGTATTTGACGGCAATTTCAGCCGCCTCCTTTTCAAACGCATCTAGGCCAGGATCCCCCAACCCTTGAGCCTCCAACTCAGCGTAATGGATCCGAGCCCGTCGCAATAACTCTGAGAGAGTAGCGGATCCTTTGATAGCTTGGCCAGTCAGTTCACTGAGAGCTTGACCTGCTGGATCTTGAGCTTTAACCCGTTGAGTATTCAACCGGTGGATTTCAGCTTCAATAGCCTGTTGCTTCGATTGAAATTGGGACCAGCGGCGATCGTCAATTAAGCCAATCTCACGGCCCATCGGAGTGAGGCGTTGATCCGCGTTATCAGACCGTAGGATCAAACGATACTCTGAGCGACTCGTCAGCATCCTGTAGGGTTCACGCAGCTCTTTGGTGCACAAGTCATCTATCAGTGTGCCGATGTAGCTGGACTCACGGGGTAGGATCCGCATACTGCGACCTCGGATCCATTCTGCGGCATTAATCCCAGCCAGTAGTCCTTGAGCACCCGCTTCTTCGTAGCCCGTAGTACCGTTCAATTGCCCGGCGCAGAAGAGACCTTCCACTCGCTTGGTCATCAAAGTGGGATAGCATTGCGTCGCTGGCAAATAGTCGTACTCCACAGCATAGGCTGGGCGGAGCATGACACAGTTTTCTAAGCCAGGCAAAGACCGTAGCATTTTGATTTGGATCCGTTCTGGCATCCCTGTGGAGAACCCTTGAATATAAAGTTCAGGCGTGTCACGGCCCTCAGGTTCAATGAAAATTTGATGGCTTTCCTTGTCGGCAAACCGCACAATTTTATCTTCAATACTGGGGCAATAACGCGGGCCTTTAGCATCAACCCACCCTCCATAGACAGGGGTCTCGTGCAGGTTGTCTTTGATTAGCTGATGCGTCAAACTGGTGGTGCGGGTGAGATAGCAGTACTCTTGCTTTCGTTCTACCCAGGCATCTGGATCAAAGCTGAACCACCGAAGTTCAGGATCCCACGGTTGCGGCTCCATTTTGGTAAAGTCAACACTCCGGCGATCGACCCGAGCGGGGGTTCCAGTCTTCAAGCGATCCGTTTCAAAGCCCAGTTCTTGAAGAGTTTCTGTGAGGCCTTCAACTGCAAATTCACCAGCACGACCTGCCGGTTGAGAATGACGTCCCACCCAAATCCGGCCCCCGAGGAATGTACCAGTAGTGAGAATCACAGCCTTGCAGCCAAAGACAGCACCAAAATGGGTCTGAACACCTTCAATCGCATCATTAGCCCCAATGACAAGATCGATCACAGTGCCTTCTCGCAAGAAGAGATTGGGCTGGTTCTCAACAACTTGCCGCATTGCCCGAGCATACTCACGCTTATCTGTCTGAGCTCGCAAGGCCCAAACCGCCGGACCGCGGGACCGATTCAACACCCGCTTTTGGAGGTAGGTGCGATCCGTAACTTTACCCATCTCACCACCCAGGGCATCTATCTCGTGGACCAACTGAGATTTAGCCGGTCCGCCTACTGCAGGGTTACAGGGTTGCCACGCAATCTTATCGAGGTTCAAGGTCAGCATTAGTGTCCGACAACCTAGTCGAGCTGCCGCCAATGCTGCTTCACAGCCTGAATGGCCACCGCCAACAACAATAACATCGTAAGAATCAAGGATCTCAACAGGGGGTCGCAACATAGAGGTTTCCCGGATCCAATTCATTACCGGGTCTTGACGAATCTTGCCCAGTCTAGCTTACGCTTGCGGCTCTTTGGATGCAGCCATTCGGGGGGGGAGGAGTCCATTTGCTGTTGCTGTACCCAATAGAATCAGCCCTCCACCCGCTACCATCGCAGGGGTAATCGCCTCATTTAGGATTAAGGACCCCCATAGCGTCGCAAACAGAGGAACCAGGTAAGTCACAGTGAGGGCGCGTGTGGATCCAATGGTCCGAATTAGACGAAAGTAAAGGATGTAGGCGAATGACGTTGAGAAGAGGGCCAGAGTTACAACACACAGGATAACCGGGAGAGAGGGGACCTCAGTCGGGATTGTGAATGGCAAGGCCGGAAGCAGAACCAGTGCAGCCCCTAGTTGACTCCCAGTAGCAATGACTAACGGTGGAGTATCGGCCAGGTTCACCTTAATATAGGGCGCTGAGAGCGCGTACATTAAACCTGCACATAGGCCCGCAATGGCCGAGAGGAGAAATTGAGGAGTTGCTGCCACAGCCTGCCATCCGACTAATATCACTACACCAGCAAATCCAAGGAGAAGTCCCCACAGCCGTGAGAGCGTCAATGTCTCTTTCAACCATATGGCAGCAATGATAGTGCCAAATAACGGAGCGGTTGCATTCAAAATTGAAGTGAAGCCCGCCGGTAGCGATACAGACGCAAACGCTAGTAGAGAGAACGGAATCGCCGAGTTACAACCACCCACCAAGATCAGTGTCCCTAGATGTCGCCGCATCTCAGCAACCAAGTTAAGCCGCACCAACACCGGCAGTAAGACTAATCCAGCCAGAAGCACACGACATTCAATCAACCAAATGGGTCCAAGCACCGGGGCTGCAATCCGCATAAACAGAAAGGATCCTCCCCACAACGCCGCTAGTAGAACTAATTCTGCAGCATCAGAGACTCTCATCACTCCCTCCTTTCGTGCAGCTGATAGATCCGTTATTCTACCGAAATTCTGTTCAATCTCTGGGATATAGAGCCCAAATGCCGCCAGAACTAACCAGTTGCCGCAATTGTACTGAGTCATAGGTAAACAATTAAATCTGAAACCTGCTATTTCCACTGCTCACGATTCAGAGTATTTGGGTAAACTATCGGTGAGCAATGACTCATAAAGAGCAGATTTAGGTCTTTCCTATTCAAGTGATCATTCACAGAGGACTGACTTCAGATTAATAGAGCTCGGATCTTTTGTCCTTTTGTACTCAAGGATCCTGGTTAAAGTTGTACTTAAGTCTTGAAGGTTTGGACATCGATGTTGACAGCCCGCTTTTCCCCTCAATTGTGGCAATGTCTACTATGGCAATGTCTACCAACCCAAGGACCCAGAACACGACCCAGAACACACACTGGTTTTACTCTGGTTGAACTGCTGGTGAGTGTTGTCATTGTCGGGATCCTGACCGCAATAGCTGTTCCGACCTACTTTGCTCAAGTGAGACGAGCTAACTTTGCTGCCGCTCTAGGTGATATGAGTAGCATGAAGACGGGGGTGCTAGCCCATCTCGCCACTGAAGGGTTCTTTCCCGAAGATTCGACACCCGGTAGCAGACCCACAGGTGTAGTGCCCTTTTATGTGGATCAGTGGCCTCTTACTGGTCCCTACGGAGCAATCTACGATTATGAAGAGTGGAATGTAGGCTCAACCAACTGTTATGTTCAGTTCACTTTTTTTGGCCAAAATCTCTCCCGAGATTCACCTGCGAATGCCGAGGTTGTGCCCAGCGGTGGTGTTGAAGTTATTGGCGATGACCTCATCCTCAGTCTGGGAACACAATCAGCTGGACTCTGCCCCTAGGGTGCCGTGGTTTAAGCTCTGGGTAGACTTCAACCCTAGTAAGCTATCGTGACTCCCAACAATAATTCCTGACAACAGGATCCTTATAGTATATTAACTCCAACGGCCCCAAGGATCCCTTATTGGTTGCGGCAGACCGAGCTAGAGTCCCTATTCGTTCTTTTGTTCAAAATGAAATCATACTGTTTCAAAATGCAATCATCCTGCTGTAGCGATTAAGAAGTCCTGAGAGTTTGTTCCAGTCGAGGCAGCATTAGGCATAATTAAGCAGCTCAATGATTGGATGGATGCCTTATGAGTTTAAAAGACCGCATCGGGGAAGATATCAAAACGGCGATGAAAGCCAAAGACAAAGTGCGCCTTGAGACGGTGCGTAGCATCAAAAAAGTGATTTTGGAGAAGGAGTCAAACCTCAGAGCTGAGGGGCAAAATGAGCTTACCGAGCCCCAAGAGATGGATGTTTTAATCCAGTTAGCTAAGCAACGCCGAGATGCTATTACTCAGTTCCGTGATGCTGGACGCGATGATCTCGCTGACAAGGAAGCTGAAGAGCTGGCCATCATTGAAGAGTATCTACCTCAACAACTTACGGACACCGAGCTAGCTGAAGCGATTGAAGCCATCATCACCCAAGTTGGTGCAACATCTCCTAAGGATATGGGTAAAGTCATGGGCGTAGCAATGCAACAATTTAAAGGCCGAGCGGATGGTAAAAAAGTTCAAGACACAGTTAAAGCAAAGTTAGCCAATCTTGGGGCGTGATGACTGATGGCAATGCATCTCTGACCACATCTTGACATAATTTCTACACCCTCAGGATCCTCAATGAATGTCCCAACTCGACCTGGTTGTTCAAGTATTCTCATCGGCTCTTAATGAACGGTGAGGAGGTAAAGCTAGAGCTAGGATCCTGAGCTATTGTCTATAGGTGTCCCTTGTTCTGGGAGATTCAAAGTCTAGGGACTAAGCAGAGCGCAACTTCCACCGCTCCTGCTCCTGTTTCCAGCGTTTTCCAGATAACGTCTAGATCTCTCGTGACTCCCTGCTAAGCTAAGTCATACGTTACTGCTGCCCTGGATCCTGTTGATATCTGCTATGGTCACCCCTGTTATTCTCTGTGTCGACGACCAAGATACAGTCCTCAAAAGCCTTGAGATCGAGCTGGGCGAAGGGTTGGGTGACGCCTATCACATTGAGATTGCCGAAAGTGGAGTAGAAGCCCTTGAAGTGTTTGAGGGATTGCTAGATGAAGGGAGTGAGGTTCCCCTAGTCATCTCAGACTATCTAATGCCCGGTATGCGCGGAGATAAGGTCCTCCAATCGATTCATACTCTTTCCCCCCGAACCTTAACGATTCTATTGACAGGGCAAGCCGATCTCGAAGGAGTTGCCAATGCTATTAATACTGCTAAACTCTACCGTTTTCTCACTAAACCCTGGCGCTCAGATGATCTGTTACTAACTGTCAAAGAAGCCCTTAAGAGCTACTTCAATGACAAAAAGCTCGCTGACTACACCCATCAACTCGAAGTTCTCAACGCAGATCTCCATAATTGGCATCAACTTCAACAACAGCAGGCTGAAGTCACTCTCCAGCAACAATGGGAGTTCTTACGTCGACTGATCGATACCTCCCCCGATATGATCATAGTCAAAGATTGGGACCATCACATTATTTTGGTCAATCAAACTACTGCAGACTTCTATGGTCTTTCCCCTCAAACTATGCTAGGAAATCCCATGACTGATTTCTTCTCAGCTGAAACGTGGGAACAGTATCGTCAAGAAAACCAAGCCATTATTACCTCTGGTGTTGAACTTGTACGGAAAGAAGAATGCTTGACAGATAGTGAGGGTAACCCCCACTGGATCCAATGGGTCAAGCGACCAATGCGGTTTCCGGGTACTGAGGATCCTTGTATTCTCTTAGTGGGTAAAGATATCACTGAACGGAAGGCTGTCATCGAAGCGTTAAAGGCTAGTGAAGCACAATTTCGTAGTATGTTTAATCGTGCACCCGTTGGTATTGTGCTTGATACCATTGAGGGGCAAACCTTAGAAGCAAACCCGGCGATTGTCGAAATGCTGGGCTACTCACAAGAAGAACTCAAAGTCGTTAGCTATCGAGACTACACTCATCCCGATGACCAAGCTGCGGAACAAGTCTTATACAATCAACTTTTAGCGCGCGAACGAGATCTCTATAAAATTGAGAAACGTTGCTTTCGTAAAGAGGGCCAAATGATTTGGGTCCGCATCACGGTCTCACTGATCTATGACTCTGCGGATCACCCTCAATTTAGTTTAGGGATCCTAGAAGATATCACTACCCAAAAAGTAGCGAAACAAACTCTCCAAGAAGCCAAAAATGCGGCAGAAGCAGCGAATCAAGCTAAAAGTGTTTTCCTTGCCAATATGAGTCATGAGCTCCGGACACCCTTGAACGCGATTATGGGATTTAGTCAATTATTGGATCGGGATCCAGTTCTCACAGCACAGCAGAAACAGTCTTTAGACATCATCAACCGGAGTGGTGAGCACTTACTAAACTTGATCAATGACGTGCTCGATATCTCTAAAATTGAAGCGGGTCGGATGGCTCTTAATCCAGATAGTTGTGCCATCTACGATATGTTGGCGACATTGGAGGAGCTCTTTCAAGGCCGGATTGAAGACCAAACTTTGCAGCTCTGGTTTGAAGTGGATCCAGCGATTCCTGAGTGGTTATGGTTGGATGAGGGTAAGCTGCGTCAAGTGTTGATCAACCTGCTCGGCAATGCTCTGAAATTTACGAATTCTGGTCATATTCGTCTCAGGGTGACAATGGCTAGTCCTGCCTCTCCCATACCTGATACGCCGATCCGTCTCTGCTTTGAAGTGGAAGACACAGGCTGTGGTATTGATCCTGCCGAGTTCGACAAACTTTTTACCCCCTTTGTGCAAACTCAGAGTGGATCCCAATCGATGATGGGGACTGGGTTGGGATTAGCGCTCAGTCGTCAGTTTGTGGAGTTGATGGGTGGAGAAATCTCGGTAGAGAGTGAGGTAGCTCAAGGATCCGTGTTCCGATTTCACATCACCGCAACGGTACTAGCCTCAGCCCAGAAATCAACGACCCCAGCCTGTCCCCGCGTGATTGGGCTAGAACCCCAGCAACCCACGTATCGGATCCTGGTGGTGGATGATCGATGGGAGAATCGATACTTTTTGGCTCAGCTCCTCTCCTTAGTTGGATTTGAAATTCGGGAAGCGGATAACGGTCAGCGGGCCATTGAGTTGTGGCAAGCTTGGGATCCCAATCTGATTTTGATGGATATGCGGATGCCCGTGATGGGTGGCTACACTGCTACGCAACGGATCCGGGCACATCCTCAGGGTCAGGGGGTTGCCATTATTGCACTCACTGCTAGTGCCATGGAAGCTGATCGAGCGATTGTGTTGGCATCTGGGTGTAATGACTATATTCGCAAACCATTCCGGGAGTGGGTTCTATTTGAAACTATTGCCCGCCACCTCGGGGTACAGTATCGCTATGCTGAGACCGAGCTACCAGCGGCGGACGCCCCCCTCAAGCCTGAGTTCGGTCTGGACGCGTTGCGAGTTGCCATGCCTGGTTTACCGGATAACTGGCTCGCGCGCTTGGAGGATGCCATAGTCCGAGTTAACACTCAACAGATACTTGATCTCATCGGGCAACTACCCAGCGAGCAAGCCATGCTAGCCGAGCACCTTACAGCTCTAGTCGACAATTTTCAGTTTGAGACGATTCTTGATGTGATTCAACAGGTAAAGCCATGACAGATGCTGTGGCCCCATCTCCGAGTGACTCATCTGCACGAGGCTCCATTCTAGTGGTTGATGATGTGCCTGATAACTTGCGGCTCTTGTCATCTGTTTTGAGTAATGAAGGATATATCGTCCGTTGTGTCGTCAGTGGAGCAGCCGCGTTGATGGGAGCCCAAGCCCACCCACCCGATCTGATTTTGCTCGACGTGATGATGCCAGAGATGGATGGCTACCAAGTTTGTCAGCACTTGAAAGAGAATGAGCGAACGAAACGGATCCCTATCATCTTCATTAGCGCATTGGATGAAGCCTGGGACAAAGTCCGAGCCTTTACGGTGGGGGGCGTTGATTATGTCACTAAGCCCTTTCAGGTGGTAGAAGTGCTAGCCCGCATCAATACCCACATCACCCTCAGCCGCCAACAACAGGAACTGATGGCCTTAAATATTCGCCAACACGAAATGGAAAAACTCCACCAGCTCAAAGATAACTTCCTCAGTCGGATCTCCCATGAATTACGGACACCCTTGGCCAGTATGCGCATGGCTATTCGTATGGCCGCTCAAGCTCCATCTGAGGAGAAACGAGCCCATTATCTTGAGATCCTAGAGAGTGAATGTGACCGGGAAATTGAACTCGTCGAGGATCTGCTCCGCGTCCGTGGTCTAGAAGCAGGCACCCAGATTCTAGCTCGGGAAGTGATCACCCTCCAAGATTGGCTCCCCCGCCTCATTCAAAACTTCAAACCCTATGACGCATGTCCTCCCCCTGTCTTACACTTGGACTCAACGGATCCTTTGGCGGTAGAAACGGATCCATTCTATTTAGGTCGGATTATTCGCGAGCTCCTGGTAAATGCCTACAAACATGCAACTTCACCGCAGGAGATTCAAATTCAAGTTGGCTATTTATCCCTGCTCAACGGTGATTCTCACCCTCAGCAAGGAGTCTGCATCACGATTTCGAATAGTGCTTGCATCACACCAGAAGACCTCCCCCATATTTTCGAAACCTTTCGTCAGGGATCCCACGATGATCGCTGGGCTACGGGTGGGACTGGTTTAGGACTGGGGATGGTCAAGCGGATGGTAGAGTCACTGAATGGGGTTATCGGAGCCTCCAGCCAGGGGGGGCTAACCCACTTTTCAGTATGGATTCCGGTGTAAATGATGTTAGACCACACACTAAAGCCACTCTCCCCTCAAACCATCCAGACTAAGGGTGATATTCTGGTTGTGGATGATACACCTCAGAATCTCAAATTGCTGTCTTCCCTGTTAACTCAGGCGGGGTACACCGCACGGTGTGTGATTAGTGGCTCAGCAGCCCTCATGGGCATTGAAGCAGAAGCACCGGACTTGATCCTACTAGATATCAATATGCCTAAGATGGATGGCTATGAGGTGTGTCAACGTATCAAGGCCAATCCCGACACCCACAGGATCCCAATAATCTTTGTTAGCGCATTGGGTGAAGTTATCGATAAGGTGAAGGCCTTTAAGGTAGGGGGCGTTGACTATATCACTAAACCCTTTCAATTTGAAGAAGTATTGGTGAGATTAGAGACTCATCTGACTCTACAACGGCTGCAAGCAGAGTTGGCTGAAAAGAACGCTCGCCTGGAAGCAGAGTTAGCACGGGCGGGCCAGATTCAAGCCGAGCTATTGCCGTCAGAGCGCCCCTTTGTAGAACATTTCGACATCGAAGGATTCTGCTACCCTGCTCGCAACGTGGGTGGGGACTTCTACGACTGGATCCAGATCAATCCGCAACACTTAAAACTGACCGTTGGGGATGTCATGGGGAAAGGGATGGCCGCGGCACTCCTGATGGCGACCACGAGAGCAACATTTCGCACTGCAGCACAGGCCGGATCCCCGTTAGCTATAGTCGAGCAAGTGATGCAGGCTCTAGAACCGGATTTAATTCGGTCGGAGAGTTTTGTTACTCTGTTCCACGCCCAACTTGATGGCCCACACCGAACTCTGACCTATGTCGATGCTGGTCACGGTCACCACGCTATGATTCGGGCTTCCGGATCCGTAGACTCATTAGACACAACCGGTGCTCCGATTGGAGGGATCCATTGTCAACCTCATTTTCAAGCCCAGATTGCTTTCGCGCCCGGAGATACATTCTTGGTCTATAGCGATGGATTATGGGATGCTCGTCCCGAACTACATTTCAACCTGGAGTCTTTGGTCCAGGCGATTACAGGACTTGATAGTGCCCAAGCGATAGCAAATAAAGTCAGTATGCTCCTGGGTCTGCAAGACTTACAGCACTCACTCAGCGATGACGTTACCCTCTTAATCCTCAGATGTCTTGACTGATGTCTCAGTTCAAGGAATTTAATTTGTTCAACTCCACTCCACAGGTTCGGTCAAATGGGTATTACGTCAACAGTGATTCGGTCCAAACACACGCTCGTTAGGATCCTTGCCAGCCTTCTGTGCGTGGGGTGGATCCTGGAACTCTTTCTGAGGCCGTCGGTATTATCCTCTGAAAGCTGGACTCGGGTAGATGAACTGGATCCGTCAATCGTAATGGAGCTGCGCTACGCCACCACCAACAACTTTTTGCAGGCTGCCGTTTATCCTGAACCTATTTGTTTATTGAGGGATCCGGTCGCTCGTCAGTTAGTCGAGGCCCAACGCCTGCTTGTTGAACAAGGCTACCGTTTGAAAGTCTGGGATTGTTATCGACCCCTCTCTGTTCAACGACAAATGTGGGTGTTATTCCCTAACCCGACCTATGTGGCAAATCCCGCTTATGGATCCCGGCATAACCGAGGGGCTGCTGTTGACGTGAGTTTAGTCGCTGTTGACGGATCCGAGTTGTCTATGCCGACGGATTTCGATGACTTTTCAGAGCAGGCTTCTCCTTACTCGAATCAGTGGGATCCTGAAGCCAGGGAGCATTATCAGCAGTTGAATGCAGCGATGACTCAAGCTGGATTTGTGGGTTTAGCTAGCGAATGGTGGCATTACGACAGTACGTCTTGGCGTCAGTTTCCTGTCAGTGATCAACCCTTGAAACTTGAGAGTGCGCCGTAGAACTCCAACGCCATCTTGCGACTTGAGTGGCTTCCTAAGTAATTCGAACTGATTAAACACAGCCCGATACTCTAGATCACTAATTTCTTCAAATCAATGATCCTCGCTTCCCCTAGTGCCGACGCTACCCCCTCTTTTTTATTCTCGTGATTGCGGTCTTGGCTCTCTGAGCGTGCAATGCATCGACCCTACAGGACTTTCTCTGCTGCCCGGAGCGATCAATATGTAGTACTGGGAATCCTTTGCGCCGCCCGGAGCGATCAATGTGTAGCACTGCGGATCCTTTGTGCAGCTTGGAGCCCTCAATAAGAGGGTAGTCGGATCCGTTGCACTACCGTGAAAGCGGGTTTGCCGTCTCACAATTGAAGTCTGATCGCTATATCCATAAATAAATACAATAAGTGAGTCAACTGATTCGGAGTCATAGATCTCGACCCACCCTCGACTTCGGACTACTGTAGAGAGTGGGACGACCGTCTAATCAAATGACCACGGTCCACAGGGCTAATGTTAAAACTGCTCAGGATCCACAATTTCGCACTAGTCGATTCGCTAGAACTAGCGTTTGATCAGGGCCTTAACGTCCTTACGGGGGAAACAGGGGCCGGTAAATCCATCATTCTTGATGCGCTCGATGCTGCATTAGGTGGATCTGTCTCGACTAAGTCAGTCCGTACAGGAGCGAAGAAAGCGCTTATTGAAGCAGTATTCACCCCAGAGCCGAGTCTACAAGAGTGGCTGACCGCACACGAGATTGACCTGATGGAGGAGGGGGTCGTCTGCAGTCGCGAGATTACTGGCCGTACCAGTCGCTCTCGGATTAACGGAATCTTGATGAGCAAGCAACAACTTCAACACCTGCGTACCAAACTGGTAGAAATTACGGCACAAGGTCAGACTGTGCAATTACAGGATCCGGCCACTCAACGTCGCTGGCTCGATGGATTCGGCGGTCCACAAGTGTTGAAACTGAAAGGATCCGTCCAGTCTAGTTATCAGGCTTGGCACAAGATCAAAACCACACTAGACGAGTATCAACAGAATCAACAAAATCGGTTACAGCGGCTCGATATCCTGGAGTTCCAGGCGCAGGAATTGAACAGTCTGAAACTAGGGGATCCGGATGAAATTGCCTCGCTCGAACGGGAACGGGATCGCCTCTCACACAGTGTAGAGTTGCAGACACAGAGTTTAGAGGCCTACCAATTGCTCTATCAAAGCGAAGGAGACACCCCCTCCATTTCCGATCTCCTCGCTGATGTCGAGAAACTTGTGCAGGATATGGCTGAGTTGGATCCAGAGCTAGAGTCGGTTGTAGAGATGGTCAGTTCTGCCCTCATTCAGGTAGAAGAAGCTGGCAAGGAATTATATGACTACGGTGAAGGATTAGAGAGCGATCCGGGCCGTTTGAGCAAAATCGAACGACGGATCACCAAATTGAAACAAGTCTGTCGCAAATATGGACCCACCTTAGCGGAGGTTATTGCCCACACCCACAAGGTTAACGATGAACTCGATAGCCTCAAAGATGACGGATCCAATCTAGACAGTCTGACTGCCCAAGCCAAAGCTGCTCGCAAGGAGTTAGACACTGTTTGTGCCAAATTAACTAAACTTCGGAAACAAGCCGCTAATCGCTTAGAAAAGAGTCTTGTCACGGAGCTAGAACCCTTAGGCATGAGTGGGGTCCGTTTTGAAGTTGAAATCAAACCCGGATCCCTCTCGGCTGACGGCCAAGACCATGTCACCTACCTCTTCAGTCCCAACCCTGGTGAACCTCTACAACCCCTAGCCGACACTGCCTCAGGGGGGGAAATGAGTCGATTTCTACTGGGCCTGAAAGCCGTATTTAGCCAAGTGGATCCGGTTTCAACCATGGTGTTTGATGAAATTGATGCAGGCGTCTCCGGCAAAATGGCGCAAGCAATTGCCCGCAAATTAGTCACAATTGGTCGGGATCACCAAATCCTCTGTGTTACCCACCAGCCTTTAATCGCAGCGATGGCTGATCATCATGTGCGCGTCCGCAAAGTCGTTAAACAAAAACGCACCATGGTGCAGGCGGATCCCCTGTCTGATACTGAACGGCGGGATGAACTTGCCCAACTGACAGCGGGTTACTCCGCCCAAGAAGCTATCACCTTTGTAGACTCCTTACTGGTCCAAGCTCAACAACTGCGAGCCGCCCCATGACGGATGCCTCTGTTCAAACGGATCCTTGGGACCAAGCCTGGTGGGATTATTTCAACGGCGACACCACTGCGACTGTTGTTCTCACGTCACCCGATGGCACCATTCAAGATATTCCACTCACGCTGTTCTTCCGTCCTCCTGCAGAGTTTCCTCCACAAGAATGGCTGGCGATTGACCTCTGCCGAGGATCCGTTCTTGATGTTGGTGCTGGATCTGGCTGCCACAGTTTAGTTTTACAAGAGCGAGGGTATGCCGTGACGGCGATTGATATCTCACAAACAGCAGTGGATATCATGACAGCACGAGGGATCCATCAGGTCTACCAACGAGATATTTGGGAGATCGACGGATCCTTTGACACCCTATTACTATTGATGAACGGAATTGGCCTGGTTCAAACCTGGTCAGGGCTACGGAAATTCCTCACTCAAGCGCAACAGTGGCTCAATCCCGGCGGCCAAATTCTGATGGATTCCTGTGATCTAGGCACGGAAGCTGAGATGACCTTTGCTGTGGAATATCGAGGTCGGCAGGGGAGTCCTATTCACTGGCTGTACGTGGATCCAGACACCCTCATGGACCAAGCCGAGCAAACTGGCTGGTACTGCCAAGTGATCTATCAATCTGCTCAAGGGGATTATCTCGCTCGCTTGGTGCCCGTTTGAACTAGGGTTATATGGTTTCGCAGACTTTTTCATGATTTTTATAAATCGTAAGGATCCAAGGTCTACCCCAGACTGTAAGGGTGGATACACTACAGCCAAGCGAACTAATTAGAATTAGTGCGTTGAATAAGTGCAGTCATTTAGGTCCATCATGGTCTAGAGTGATTCACGACTCTATGGTGTGCTGAGTCTACGTTTGACGGTGTGAGGAGAGGGTATGTGTGGGATTGTGGGTTATATCGGTCGCCAAAGTGCGCCTGAAGTTTTAGTCCAGGGCCTCAAGAGTTTGGAATACCGAGGGTATGACTCGGCAGGTCTAGCGTTGTTGGAATCAGGATCCTCTGCCCAACGCCTCCACCGGATCCGGGCTCAAGGCAAGCTCGTTAATCTAGAGGCCAAGCTGCAAGCCTATCGACTCCCGAGCAATATTCGCCTCGGAATCGGGCACACCCGCTGGGCAACCCACGGCAAACCGACAGAACGGAACGCTCATCCCCACACTGACCACCAGGAACGGATCGCTGTTATTCAAAATGGCATTATTGAGAATTATCGCGATCTCCGCCATCGGTTACAGCAGCAAGGGATCCCATTTACCTCTGAAACCGACACAGAAGTGATTCCTCATCTCGTCCGCTACTGGGTGTCCACGGGGCTATCACTCTGGGAGGCCACCCTCAAAGCCCTTCAGGAGCTGGAAGGATCCTTTGCTGTAGCCATCATCAGTGCTGACCATCCCGATGAAGTGATTGTGGCGCGGCAGCAAAATCCTGTTGTGATTGGGTACGGTGATCGTAACGAGGCCTTTTTTGCCTCCGACGTCCCGGCCTTTATCCATCACACCCAACGTACCCTGGTGCTCAACAACTCGGAAGTGGCCCATCTCACGACCGAAGGCATCAAGGTTTACGACTTTAATGGGATGCCCTTGGCCCGCTCCCCCCAGATCCTGCATTGGAATCCCGTCATGGTTGAGAAACAGGGTTATCGCCACTTCATGCTCAAAGAGATCCATGAGCAACCTGCCACCATCCGGGCTGGATTAGACGGACGCTTGACCACGGATCCTGACCTTCCCCTTCAACTGGGCTTATCCGCAGATCTTTGGAACACCACTCAACACATCACTATTGTGGCCTGCGGCACCAGTTGGCACGCTAGTCTCGTTGGCAAGTATCTCCTAGAGCAACTAGCTGGGATCCCTACCAACGTCCAATACGCCTCAGAATATCGCTATGCCCCACCCCCCGCTATTCCTGGCATGTTAACGATTGGCGTTACCCAGTCTGGGGAAACCGCTGATACCCTGGCGGCCTTAACTGAAGCCCATCAGCGGGGGGATCGACTCCTAGGCATCACAAACCGCCCCGAAAGCCCAGTTGGCCGACTCGTCTCGGAAACGATTGATCTGCGCGCCGGGATTGAAATTGGTGTAGCAGCTACCAAAACTTTCACCGCTCAGCTCCTCGCGTTCTATCTCCTTGCCCTTGAGTTTGCTGTTCGTCGCAAAACCTTGCCGTTGGAGCGAGTTGAAGAGATCTTGATGGGCCTGCAACAGCTCCCGACTGTGATCGAAAGTATCCTCACTACTCAGGTCAACACCATTGAAACCCTAGCTCGCCGGTATACGGAAACTCAGGATTTCATCTATATTGGCCGAGGCATCAATTACCCCATTGCACTGGAAGGGGCCTTGAAGTTGAAAGAGATCAGCTACATCCATGCAGAAGGCTATCCGGCGGGTGAAATGAAGCATGGTCCTATTGCTCTACTCGATCGTAAGGTTCCTGTGGTAGCTATTGCTGTGCCCGGATCCTTATACGACAAAGTTATTTCCAATGCCCAGGAAGCCAAAGCCCGTGATGCTCAATTGATTGGGGTCGCTATAGCTGACGACGAAACCGCAGCTGACACTTTTGATGTTGTGTTACCCGTTCCAGCAGTGCCTGAGATCCTTTCACCTTTAGTGACGGGGATCCCTCTTCAATTGCTGGCGTATCATGTCGCTGCACTGCGGGGATTAGACGTAGATCAACCTCGGAATCTGGCAAAGTCCGTAACAGTGGAATAGCGGATCCGTCTCCGATTTTCTCTCTTTAAAAATCGAAAACAAGGCTTATCCTATTGCTGAAAGTGATTGGGATATAGTTCGAGCGATGCAAGGTCACTCGATAAGCTTCTTCGATATCCCTTTAACTTGAACTACTAAGTAGATTCGCTAAGTACTTCGACTCATACAGTGGGTGAGAGGACGCTAGATTTTGTGTGATTTAGGGATCCTCTTTATCCCTGCTGTGGCTTAATGGAACAGAGGTTCAATGTTAGTCATGGGCTCGTTAGTCATGGGCTCAATTGAGAGAACGTGAAAGTGAGAACGTGAAAGTGAGAACGTGAAAGCGATAAGCAGGGAGATAAAGATGAGTATCAGGCAGGTCAAGACTTTACTGCACCTTGCTGCATCTCGGCTAGAAGGTCGGGGTCTTGCAGAGGATCAAGAGATTGCCCACCTGTTAAGGCAGGCTGAGCAAGTTCTTGATGAGCGCCATGGCAGAAGTGATGACGAGTGCATTCTGGGACCCAAGGTTGTAGCGATGTCTCCGATGGAGCAGGCTGGAATTTGGGAGTATGGTCAATCGCGACTCAGCCTTCTATCTGAGGACACTGAGTAAACGGGTTGAAGGATCCTATACTGAGCCTGCAGCGTCGCAAAGCAGATATTGGGTGCTGTAGGCCCCTCAGATTAAGCCAACTCAGGGTAGACCAACTCAGGGTAGACCAACTCAGAGTAGACTAGCTGATTAGGTTAACTCGATTAGATCGGATCCTTTTGGACAATAATCTGCCCACTCCGGTCAAACAGTACGACGCCAATTGGGATCCTTCGATCTGAATATTTGTGCACGTAATTCTGAGCACGAACACAGATTTGATGGGCTAGTTGTGTATAAACCTGTTCTGCCAATCCAGCCGCTTGCAAGAGATGATAGGCCGCGTCGGCTGTGGGAGATTGCAGGATCCGTTGGGCGAGACTTAAGGATCCGTTGACTTGAACTAGCGCTGCTGAAAGAATTTCTAACCGTGCGTCAGCCACATGACTAGAGGTGTTAAAGA
Source organism: uncultured bacterium (assembly GCA_964443615.1). GTDB lineage: Bacteria > Cyanobacteriota > Cyanobacteriia > Thermostichales > Thermostichaceae > CAYSWV01. The sequence continues at coordinate 35,186 of CAYUEE010000027.1, forward strand.
TACCCCCAGCTAGCTTCAAGAGTTTACCGTGATAGCCAATTAAGCGAACGGAGTGGGCACCTCGAACCCCGGCTTCAACTAGTAAAGCTCCCAGCCAATTGGACGTTTGGACTTGCTGCTCCTCCGGAATCCCAAGCTGTTGTGCTACCTGATGTCCATGGCTCCCAATGTAGAACACAAGGTGCTGAGATACCTCCAAGCGTTGTTGCAGCTGATGTCGACAGGAGTCCAAATAATCGGCAGTCGTCACGGGGTCCGTCGTCCCACGAGTCCCTAACAACGCCAAGCCATCTAGAATCCCGAAGGCGACATTAGACGTTCGCTGAGCTAACTGACGTCCCTCGGGCAGAATAATACGCACGGTGACAGTCTGATCACCAGGGATCAAAGGCTCCAGATTCACTGCAAACGCCTGACGAGCATACTGATAAATCGCTGGGGATCCGTCAGGATGTCGCCCAAGACCGTCTCCACTCTCTAGGACCATGGGAACAGCTCCGCGCGGTACCAGTTGGATCCAAGCCCAGATGGGGGTGTGACGAGTAAGATCAAGATGGTCTCCGGGATCGCTACGAGTGATGGCTAGAGCCGTAGACGAGTCCAGACGGGCTATTTGCTCAACAGGAATCCAAACCTGAGCGTCAGTGGAGGACAACTCGGGTAAGCAGATCCGTACTTGGGATCCTGTAGAGGCTAGATTAAGGTCAGTCAGATTGTGTAAAAGGTAACATAGGCCTGCTTTCGCTGCTGCTAGTGCAAATATGGGAAGGGTGTAGCCGGATCCTGCCATGGAGTCAGAAGGAAGATAATGAGCGTTGCACGGTTGTTTAAATCAGTCATAACCCAGTGATCACATCCGATGGTATGACATTAATCTACAGTTTCAAAACTAGACTAGCCTTGTAATGAGTTCAGTCCCTTGATCTTCGTTCCAGTAAGGCCATTCATCCTAGCTCTTTTTCGCAGCAGAATACTTATTCTTGAGGATCTGGAGCCCAAGTTCTAGATGGTAATGGCAACGGCTCTAACCCTAGGATTCTCTTGATTTTGCTCTTGATTTCAGTCGTATTATGGCTGTATCTAATAGTATCTTTTAACAATCTCTTGACTTAATCTCATTGGACTCTCATCAACAGGTCTCAAACGTTAAATAATCTGGAGCATCGAGCTGGATCTTATGGATCCTCACCTTCAATGGAAGGGTAGCACAGCTTAGGCACCCAATCTCTCATGGATGTATCGTTACAAGCCCTTCAGGCTCAACTGGAGACACTTCGAAATCAGGTTAATGTCCTGGAAGTCGCCGTCACTAATCTCCCAGAGAAAGTTGCTACCATTGTGCTCGCGTCACAGGATGTCAAGCAACCGGCTGTGTTGGCCTCGGGGCAATCGGATCAAACTGAAATGCTGCTGGGAGATAGCCATGACGGACATCACGCCTTCTTACTCGATGATGGCCCAACTGCCACCAGCAGCCGTAGTGTCGGCCAGGATATTGCGCCTGAAGTGCAGGTTCAACGCTTGACAGCCCAGTTGACTGCCGCCTACAACCGCATTGCTGCTCTTGAAGAGCAATTACTAGCCCAACGGATGTCTCACTGACTGCCTCCACAGTGACCCGCTCTGGTGACTGTTTCAGAATGACTTGGTTTCAGAATTACCTCAGAATTATGTAAAGGTGTGCCTAGAATTATGTAAAGGTGTGCCTAGAATTATGTAAAGGTGTGCCTAATTAAGCTGACCACCCTCCAAAGGATACCCTGGAGGGTAGTTGCATAACTCCTAGCAAATAACTGTGCTGCCATTTCGACCTCGACATCCATTCACGATCCTCCACCCTTGACAGCCTGTCTTTTGACAGAATAAGACGGATCCCGCATCCTAACTGGAAACATGGATTTCTCTGAGACACTACTTGACTAAGGCTGATAAGACAGATCTGTCCTGCTCGAAACAGCTAGAGTGAGAAGGGTCTCTTTTTTGTAGGCTAATACGTGTTGATGGGCTGAGACGGAGTAACCCAGACAAAATTAGTCAGCATATGCCTATTGGGAAGTCGGGCGGAATGGCAGAGGATGGTCAATGATGAAGCGGACTTGGAGTCGGTGGCTTAGTTTTAGCTGTATGGGTTTACTTATAATCAGCTTTAGTTTACTCGACCTTAGTTTAATAGTTGACTTCAGGGAGGTGGGGCATCAGGGCTTGCAATCTGTTGCTATTGCTCAGGGTGATACCGCTTTCGAATGGTCAATCCCAGAGTGGGCTCCCAAGCCACTTGTTCCTGATGACAATCCCATGTCCGTAGCTAAGGTCAAGTTGGGCAGACATTTGTTTTACGACAAGCGGCTTTCGGTCACCGGTGATTTCTCCTGTGCCTCGTGTCATGAGCCTGCCCGCGCTTTCACAGATGGCCGTTCGGTTTCTATCGGGGCAACCGGCGACTCTCATCCTCGCAACGCCATGTCACTAACGAATGTGGCCTATGCCTCTGTTCTAACCTGGGCAAATCCCCTCCAGACTCGACTGGAAACGCAAGCTCTAGTGCCTTTGTTTGGCGAGCACCCGGTTGAAATGGGGATGGCTGGGCGCGAAGATCTTATGATTGGTCTACTCAACACAGAGCCGGTCTATCAAACACTTCTCCCTCAAGCCTTCCCGCAGGATCCTGAACCTGCTAGCGTCCAAACCGTTGTCAAAGCCATTGCGGCATTCGAACGGACGTTAATTTCACTAAACTCACCCTATGACCGCTATCGCTATGGTGGGGATCCAACGGCTATTTCGGTGGCGGCGAAGCGGGGTGAAGCTCTCTTCCACAGTGAAGCTCTAGAGTGTTTTCATTGTCATGGCGGCTTCAACTTCAGCGATACTGTCATGCATGAGCGGCTGGCCTTCAAAGAAATCGCGTTCCATAACACAGGCCTCTACAACCTGGATGACCAAGGTAGCTATCCTCCTGGCAATCAGGGGGTTTACGATATCTCTCACCAACCGGAAGATAAGGGCCATTTCAAAGCACCTACCCTCCGCAACATTGCTGTTACGGCCCCCTACATGCACGATGGCAGCATCGCCACTCTCTCTGAGGTTCTTGATCACTATGCAGCAGGTGGGCGGACTATCGTGGCAGGATCCCATGCTGGCCGAGGCCATCTCAACCCACTCAAGAGTTCTTTTGTGAGTGGCTTCACCCTCTCAGAGCAGAATAGACAGGATCTGCTCGCCTTCCTGGAGAGTTTGACGGATCCGTCGTTCCTAGACCGCCATCAGGATCCTTGGCCCACTGCTCAAGCCTACCATTAGACCCGATTGCCACTGGCGTGATCTCGGCTTGAATAGGGAAGAGAGAATCTATCCCAGCCGTATGCCATCCGGATCCACCCACGATCGAGTCACCCTCTGGACCCTCCCCTTCGTTACCTTCATGGCAGGATGGCTGGACCAACGGGCCTCCACAGCTTTGACGGTGGGATCTGCTTATCTCTTTGGAGGTTTGCTCTTTTCAGGGGATTTGGATGTTCGCTCGCGACCTTACAAACGCTGGCTATGGCTCCGCTGGGTTTGGATTCCGTATCGGCACACCTTCAAACATCGCTCCTTCTGGACCCATGGTCCTCTCATCGGCACGGTCATCCGCATGTGCTATTTGGGGGGATGGATCCTGGTGCTCTTAGGACTGACTGCTTGGGTTGGGGCAACACAACACTGGTGGACCTGGCAACCGCAGCATTGGCTCAGGCTTTTCACCGTTTGGGTCCATCAACACGCCGAGAGTCTACTGCTCGTTGGCTTGGGCCTCGAACTTGGATCTGCGAGCCATTCCCTCAGCGACTGGATTGCCTCTGCTTGGAAACGCTTTCATCGCCGTCGTCTCTCTTCTAATGAACCGATTCCCCCTTACCGCTCTTCGCGCCGGTCCCCGTCCAAGCACTCTTCCTCGTCAGTCTCTTGGATCCTGGCTGGGTTAGGGCTGCAAGCGTTGAATCCTGTATTGAAGTTCTGGCTCATGCACACCTGGCAACGTCGGCTCCGGCAGTGGCGTCAGCGTTGGGAACCCTCTCCCCCCAGCCTTCCCCATCAATCTCCGAAAAAACGTTAAGGATCCTTTTCAAGGCACCTGAATCTGAGTCACTGTGCTTCCTCCTCGCACCGCTACTGTATTCGCCTGCCAGTTCAATGTCGCCGCCGGCCCTGTCACAAACAAATTTTGATTAGGCTGCTCGTACGATACCTCTCCTGTAGCTTCAATAATCGGACTCCTTAGATCCCACTCTAACTGCTCTGCTTGCAACTGCTGCTGAGTGAGCAATGAGCGTGCTAATGTATTCCCTCGCAAAATCAACCGATCCTCGGCTAACTGAGTGGTTAGACTATCCCCATTGAGGATGGCGGCTTGGTCTGGATATTGAACTTCAATATTGGTCTGAGCCACCAATGTTTCACCTAGAATATCCCATTGCAATGTCGTCGCGGTGAGGTTGAGCTGCGGATCCTTCAACGTAGCCTCGATAGGTTGATCAGACCGATTCGACAAAATCACTTGTTGAGTATCAAATGTTGTTGTCAGCTGTTCCCCTCGCCCAACCCAGATGGCGTCTTCTGCTGGCACTAATTCAATTTCAGCGGGTCTGGTCTGGTCAGAGGCTTCTCGGTTAGGGTCCTCCACGTCAATCTGCGAGACTACGACGTTATCCAGAGCCACCAGCCGAATCTCGTCCGGGTACCAATCCACACGGTCAGCGACCAGTTGAAATTGATAAAATGGTGATTGAATTTGAACATTCCCAGTCAACTCAAACCGCTTCTCCTCGGTGTAGACGGATCCGATTTCAGCCCGAGTCTTTACCGCATGACCATCCTGATCAAAAAACTCTCCTGTCACGGCGTCCAAGCTTGCTGAGGTCTGGTCTGTGTTGGACTTTGCTACTGTTGCCGTCAATTTCCATAGGATCCGTCCATCTGGCCCGGTTTCTAAGAGGGTGATGTTCTCATAAGTCAATTCTGGCGTGGGCCTCAGTTCAGGAGATGTCGATGCTGATAGATCCGTGGCATTCTCTTGAACTAACCAGCCACATCCTGATAGAACCACTATCATCAGCCCCAGACTTGCGATAGATCGTGACATAAGGATCCTTCTTGGTGAGACACACTCATCTACTCTACTGCGAGCTCATAAGGAATTCTGGGATCCGTTGGTTTACTTTCGAGGGGATCCTGAGTTAGCATTAGTAGCCGGTTAAGTCGTTCAGGCACAGTAGCTCAGTGGTAGAGCAGGGGACTCATAAGCCCTTGGTCGCGTG
>CAYUEE010000028.1:0-40484 GCA_964443615.1 uncultured bacterium
CCTTTTCAAAAACCTTACCGGCCCGAGCGTCTTGAACGGATCCTAAAAGACGTTGAGCCTGACTGGAATTCGACAACCAATAGACCGTCTCCTACCACGCCCTAAACTCGTCCAGCGACATCAGTCCTGCCCGCTGCCCCTGACTATTGCCAAGAATCAGAGGATCCACATCCTCAACCACTTGCCCGATCAGCCTCTCAAGATCAGCTTGTGCCTCTTGCACCGTCATCGCATCCATCCCGTCGTCCTCACTGCCTACCCGCCGGATCCTAGCCTCAAACCCAGGCCACCCGACCGCTGCACCAGGATCCTATCCCTCCGGATCCTTTGCCCGATTGGGAATATCGCAACATTCCAACTTATCTTGGCAACATTCCAACTCATCTTGGCAACATTCCAACTCATCTTGGCAACATTCCAACTCATCTTGGCAACATTCCAACTCATCTTGGGGATAGTCCCAAGCCAATTGAGCCGATCCCAAGGCCGACTGGCACAATTCCACAGCAGACTGGCACAATTCCAACACAGACTGGCACAATTCCACAGCAGACTGGCACAATTCCAACACAGACTGGCACAATTCCAACACAGACTGGCACGATTCCGCAGCAGACTGGCGCTCGGCCAAAGAGGATTGAACGGATCCCAAGGCATACTCCTAATCAGATGAAGCGGATCCTGGGTTGGGGAGGGAGTCATCGTGCCAGGGTCGAAGATCCGGAGATTTTGAAGGGGTGAGGATCCGTGAGTTGCTAATTTGACCAGACCGTTCTCACGAACAAGCTTTGAACTAACTCATCAGCCTCATAGCGTTCTCGGCCATAGGCAACATACCGTTCAATCCGACAGATGGCTTCTAACCTATCCAGGAGCCTCTCTCGATCATCCCTCACAAGGCTCTGGCCCCTCTTAGAACTTGGTCTCGGATCCGTGGTTTAACGCCTTTTTCAGTGACCAGATCGACAGAACACCCGAGGAGATCTTGTAAATCCATCGCCAAACCGCCCAGATCAAAAAGGCTGCGTCCCAGGTCTAGATCAACCAGGAGATCGAGATCGCTAGCGGCATCATCCTCTCCTCTGGCAACAGATCCAAAGATCCGGAGGTTAGAAGCTCCATGGTGTTTGGCCAAATCTAGAATGGCTTCACGGTGAATATGTAGTCGGTGAGAGAGGGACATCGCTGACGAACTGAACCACTCCGCCATTATCCAACACGGCCAAGACCGAGATCCACAGATCCCACTCCTCAACTGACTTGATAGGCTACAGTCTGCTAAGGGGATCCTGACTTACACTGCTTTATGCTCAAAAGACGCGTTTATAACCAACGTTCCATTTCAAGATGCAGTCATTTGGCAGTTACGGGACACCACTGAAGCAGCCAGACGAGTTTCAGAGTCTACTCAACAGGCCCAGTCAATTTTATTCAACAGGTCGCCAACCTCGTGACGAGATTATTGTCAGATTCTATTGTGGGAATAATCTACACGAGCCGGACCCTCCTCTTACTTATGACGACTTCCCGTATTGGTTATCTTGTGCCTGAATTTCCTGGGCAGACGCATATCTTTTTCTGGCGCGAAATTGAAATTCTCGACTCAATGGGGCTGGAGCTGGATTTGGTGTCCACCTCACCACCGGTACAGCAACTGATGGCGCATGCCTGGAGTCGCACAGCCCAAGAGCGAACCACCTATCTCTTTCCCCCACGCAAGCATTTAGCCGGATCCGTGGCCACCTTACTGCGCTCGGGACCGCAAGCCTGGAGCCGGTGCTGGCAGGTGGTACGCTCTGCGACTGACTTGACGGCGAAACAGACACTGCGATTGGGTGCGTTGATCCTGATGGGGGCTGAGTTAGCCTACCTTGCTCAACAACGGGAGTGGCGACATGTGCATGTCCATTCCTGTGGGGACGCTGCTAATGTTGCTTTATTTGCTCACGTGATTGCAGGGGTGTCCTATAGCTTGACCTTGCATGGCCCTTTAAAAGACTACGGTCCTAATCAGGCGCAGAAGTGGCACCACGCCGCGTTTGGTCTAGTCATCACACAAAAGTTGTATCAAGAAGTTCAGACAACACTAGCGGGTCATCTACCTGACGATGTCAGAGTTGTGCCCATGGGCGTCAATACGGATCAATTTTCTCGCCACGGATCCTATACACCCTGGCCGCAGGAGGGCGAGTGTCGACTCTTCAGTTGCGGACGATTGAACTATTGTAAAGGTCATGCGTTTCTGATTGAAGCCGTCCATCTGTTGAAACAGGAGGGGATCCCGGTGCAGCTGACAATTGCAGGTGAGGATGAACAAGGGGGGCTCGGCTATCATCAAACCTTGCAAGAGCATATTAACCAACTGGAATTGCAAGACTCGGTAACTCTCCTGGGCGCAGTGCCAGAAAGTCAGGTGAGACAGGGTTTGGAAGAGGCTCACGTGTTTTCTTTAGTCAGTATTGAGGAGCCCTTAGGGGTCGCCATTATGGAAGCGATGGCGATGGAAGTGCCAGTAGTTGCCACTCATGCAGGGGGAGTCAAAGAGTTAGTCCATCATGAGCAAGATGGGTTATTGGTAGATCCAGGCAATGCGCAACAGACGGCTGAGGCCATTAAACGGATCCTGATGTCCCCCGAGTTAGCCATTCGATTGGGACAGGCTGGACGGATGACCGTGTTACAGCAGTTCCGGTCCCAGCGCAGTGCTGAGATGCTAGTAGAAGGGGTATCAGCTACTGCAAGAGATGAGTCAGCGACTTAGGACTATCCCTTCTAATTATCTCCAGAGTCCTTCTGTAATATGCTACTATGCGTCGACACATAACACCTTTCTATCGATGTCAGCTGTAATTCACTTTATATAAGCTGTCTTAGCTTAGGCGGGTGTCCTCAAGTATTATCCAGGTAGTCCTGATGCTATCTTTCCTGTGGAGAAATAGATTGAACCTGTCTTAAACTATCCAGGGATGGTTGTATTTAAGGTATTAAAACAGTATGACTTCGATCCTATTTCATTCATGATTAACTCTTCGGATGCTTATCACTTCTATGGTCTGCATCACAAAAGCTTAGGGCTACTAGCTCCACGAAAAAGTGAATACACACGTTATGCCCATTAACAGTCAGTATTCTAACCGCTTTAGGCTCTTGGTTACACTCTATGACTGGTTTTTCCCCTTTCTCACAATTGTTCCTAGACTATGAGCAACTATATGTCGCGCTCCAGAGGAGTCAGGAGGCAGCCATTAAACAGCAACAGCCTCAGATCGTCAGCATCTCCCTCAAAATTGCAGCGATGGATCCCTCTCATTTGCTGTCACAGCTCGGCCCACACGAACCTAAGGTTAGTTTGAAACGTGACCTGTATGATTCTACTCGTTTCCAATTGGTAGCTGGGGGAGCTCTTTGGTCGAGGACTTTTGAGGGAGAAGATAGATTTTCACGAGCAAAGGATCTCAGTCAGCAGTTATTGAAAAGATGTTACCACTTGGGAGAGTCTCATCCCTTATCTGGTCCCAGGATCTTTTGTAGCTTTAGCTTTTTTCCTACCGTGTCTAGAAATAGTCCCTTTCCAGCAACAACTCTATTCTTACCCTGTTGGTTAGTGGGCCAGTATGGGGACAGCTGGATCGCTGTTATTAATGAAAAAATTATTGCCGAGACCCAAATTAGTGCTACGATCGTAAAAATAAAACAAGAATTTCAAAGGCTAACTGCGGCTAAGCAAACATTACCTACCTCCTGGCCTTCTACTCAGATTGAACATCAACCGACGACTAAAGAAACAGCGACTCTCAAACAAACAATTTGCTTCGCCCTTCAGGCCATCCGGCAATATCATCTCGAAAAGATCGTTCTGGCGGAGTATCGCTGTTTCCCTTTGTCTTCTCCTATCTCTTTACAGGCTCTACTGCATCGACTTCATCAAATTTATCCAGATTGTACAACCTTCTCCTTTTCTCTTGGCGAAGGCCCTATCTTTCTTGGTGCTAGCCCAGAACGATTACTAAGCCTTAGGCAGGGCCAGTTTGTGATCGATGCCTTAGCAGGATCCATCCGTAGAGGGAATAATCCCAGTCAAGATGATTGGTTGGGACAACAGTTACTGGATAGTACCAAGGATCGTCATGAGCATGCTCTAGTGGTATCTGGGATTTCACAAAAGCTTACTCAGCTAGGAATCAGAACTACTCCATCTACGCTTCCTCATCTGCTGAAGTTAGCTAACATTCAACATCTACACACTCCTATTCAAGGGACTGTACCAGACCATCTTCATCTATTCGATCTACTGGCGGCGCTGCATCCCACCCCAGCTGTTGCTGGTACACCGACCCTTCTCGCGTGTGAGTATATCCGCTGCCTAGAGCCTTTCGATCGCTCACTATACGCAGCTCCTTTAGGCTGGATTGATAGCCAAGGCAATGCCGAATTTATTGTTGGGATCCGTTCTGCTTTACTAGACAATTCTCAGATTCAGGTATTTGCAGGGGCTGGAATTGTCAGAGATTCTGATCCCAATGCTGAAGTAGCAGAGATTAATCTCAAGTTAAATACTTTATTACAAGCTTTGGTAGTGGATCCTGATTCTTAATCGGGCTCAATCTGACTGACAAAAGGGTAACCTAGAGTGACGTAGGATAAACAAAAAGTGAGATGGCAAGTACCATCATCCATTATGGTTTTCGAATTACCAATACTCCCATATAGCCAAAGACTAGTGTATAGTAATATCGTTCTGAAAAACCAGCATCTGCCGCTACGCTTAGCTGCTCATCACTGTTAGGGAAGGTTTCCACACTGGGAAGAATGTAAGCATACTCATTTTCAAGGCCCAACAATGTAGCCGTAGGTACTACTACTTGAGACAGGTAAAACCGTTGAATTTCTTGAGCCTGAGTGTTATCAGAGCAATGAAAGTCAAGGATTGCAGCCCACCCACCTGGTCGGAGAACACGCCATATCTCACGAACAGCCTGAGGAATATCTGTGACGTTACGCAATCCATAGCCCATTGTTACGCTGTCAAACTGCTGATCTGAAAATGGTAGCTGCAAGGCATCCCCCTGCTGCCAAGTAAACTGATGGCGGGGTCTCAGTGATGTGGCCCGAGCCGCAGCAATATCCAACATCTCGGAGGCGAAATCCAAGCCATAAACACGACCTTGAGTTCCTACTTGTCGGGCCAGCTGGAGCGCTAGATCTCCAGTACCACAGCAAATATCAAGGACTTGACCTCCTCTAGGAGGGCGGGCCCACCTTACTGTCATACCCTTCCAAATCTGATGAAGACCTAAGCTCAAAACTTGATTAAGTTGATCATAAGTAGGAGCAACTCGATTGAATAGGGTTTGAATTTGAGTAGGAGTTTGAAAATTTGGCGACGGCATAGCAAAAAGCAAGATGTAGATTTACTAAAGCACAAGAAAGGATGATAAATGAGCCAAATTGAGGCGTGATTCCTGTAATGGAATGAAGATATTACCTAAATTGGATTCAAAATCAAAGCTAGTCCGAGAGTAAAGGCATAGCAAAAGTTAAAATTTACTGCAATAAACTTGGAACGAGAAATCTCATCTGGCTCCTGATGGTGATTTAGCAGTAAATGGCACAAAGAGACAGCAAAATACACACTCAATACAATAGCAACTAATGTCCAAATTGGCAGAATATCAAGCGCAATCAAAAGTAAGTGAATTCCGTAGACGCTGCCACAGATTATGGGCACTATTTGTGCTGAGCGACGTGTCCCCAGTTGAACAACCGGAGAATTTTTGCCAGCCGCTTGATCGTCTTCAACTTGATGAAAATGTGAGCAAAAAAGAATTAAGCTGGTTGTGAGTCCAACAAGGACAGCAGTCAATAAGCATCTAACAGACCAGGAATGAGTTTGACTGTAGTAGGCTGCACTTACACCCAGAGGTCCGAAACACATGAAAACAAGGCATTCTCCCCAGCCCCGGTAACCCCACCTGAACATTGGGCCTTGATAAGCATAACTTAAGCCACAAGACACTAGTACCAGAACAACAACTGCCCAACTCTTTTGGCAGAATCCAATCCAGCCAATGCCTAAAATCCCAATAAGAAAAAAAATATTCGCTATCCAAAACATCAATCGGGGCTTGCCTGTCAGAGTCACGATGGAGTGAGGCTTATTAATATCAATACCTGTTTCTGCATCAAATACATCGTTGCTAATATTAGTCCACGCTAAGAGAGAAAGAAGAGAGAAGGTAAAGACAGTGAATATTATTCCATCCCATTGGCCCTGTTGCGAAAAAGCAAAGCTGGATCCAATCCAACTGGGCATAATAGCCACACTGTACATCGGTGGCTTGGCAGCGGCTAGCCATAAGCGCCGTTGTTCCACTTTTGAAGCACTAGTCAATGCGTTAGCCATTCATCGTGATCTATAGGATTCATAAGTACTATAATTAGGTTGGTATGGCTTTTCACTATTACTTAAGCCTAAATAAAGAAAGGTTTGCTGATTAGCTCATTTGATTAGCTCTATTATGGGAGAGACTAACTGAGGATAGTGGAACCTAGAGGTTCTCACGCTGATGGTCCTAGAGTATCAAACTATGTGGCGACTAAAACAAGTGAGGCAGTTAGCTCCTGAATGGTATCCTTCAGGTGAAACTCCATGGGGTGTACTGGTAAGGACATTTGGAAAGCAGGGAGCCTATCCGAGATGGAGCAGTAGTGAGGGCTAAATGCAAAAGCTCTTGCCATTAATCATGAGAATCAGGATCTAGCACGTGTAAGCGGATCCTACAGCACACTAATCGGTTCAGCCCAGGAGCGTCAGGATCCGGTCCACACTCAGAATCGGGGGCAGGATAACGGCTTCAGCATCGGATCCGTAGAACACGTAGGCAGGCACACCACTGCGACCCAACTCATGCAACTGCTGGGTAATTGCTGGATCGTAGGTTGTCCAATCTGCTTTCAAAAGGGTAATCTGATGCGCTGCAAAGGCGTCCTTTACAGCGGGTTGACTGAACACGACTCGATCATTAACTAGACAAGTAACACACCAGGCAGCGGAAACGTTCACGAAGACAGGATCCTGGTCTAATCGTAATTCGGCTAAACGAGATTCTGAAAAGGGTTCCCAGGTGAGGGTGGAGTGCGAAGAAGGTAAGGCCGGATCTTGAAGGGACAAGGTTGACATCAAACTCAGCGCGATCCCGATGAGTCCTACGGTGAGCACCGTGCCCGCTGGCTTAATCCAGGAGCGGGTCAATTGAACGGTCTGAAATATCCAAACCGCCAGTGCCACCAATAGGATCCCACTCTGAGCCACCACTAAACCCTCTGACCCTGTCTGTTGAACCAGGATCCAGATTAGCCAGGCGACAGCTCCGTACACGGGAAAGGCGAGGAATTGCTGCAGAGTCTCCATCCATACCCCAGGTTTCGGTAATCGCCGGTGCAGCGCGGGCGTAAACCCTAGAACCAGATACGGGAATGCTAAACCCAAACCGAGTAGTTGAAAAATACCGAAAGCAACCCAGACCGGTTGGGTCAGAGCAACCCCAATCGCCGTGGCCATAAAGGGAGCGGTACAGGGGGTTGCCACGATGGTTGCCAGCACTCCTGTGAAAAAATCTCCCCGATAGCCTTCCTGCATGGTCCACCGTTGACCCACTCCCATCCACGAGGCTCCAAGGGTAAAGACACCCGATAAGCTTAGCCCCACGGCAAACAGCACATAAATCAAGATCAGGATAAAGCTAGGTGATTGTAACTGAAATCCCCAGCCCACCTGATAGCCGAGGGCCTTCAACATCAACAGCACACCACTGAGGATCCCTACACTGACAAGAATTCCAGCGGTATAGACCACGGATTGCCACCGAGCCTGCTGCGGACTCGTCTGAGCCTTTTGAGCAATGCTGAGTGCCTTTAAGGACAATATAGGGAAGACACACGGCATCAAATTTAAAATCACCCCCCCCAAGAAAGCCAGGAGGAAGGTTTGCCAGACGGTGGCAGATAGAACTAGTCGAGACGGATCCTGGGCCATAATCTCAAACGATTGTGTTACAAGCCCCTCATCTGAATGTTTTTCAATTACTAACACGCCTTCGATCTGGTGGATAGCAGGCTGGTCGCCACGTTGAAGAGTGAGACGGATCCTGTTATCTTCAATGGCTAAAGATTGAGGTGCCGCATTGTCAATAAGGCCTGGGATATAGGGGAAAAAGGCCACTTCTTCAAATTTACCGGCAGCTAGTTCGGGAGCGTCAAGGTTCAAAGTTAGAGTTTGGTCTGCCACGTCAAGCGTTGCTGAACCAGGTGAAGGGAGCGGCCAGGTCTGTTGTGTTTGCTGAAAGTAGGTCGCCCATTCCGGTGTCGGAAAGGCATCACCGTAAAATACAGGTAGTTTTAAGTACAGCCGAGTCGTCTCGGGAATACATTCGTTGCGACACACGAGCCATTTCACATCCGCTGTAATCGCAACGGGTTGATCATCGGAGAGGTTCGCTGGTGGGGTCAGTTCAGTGACTAGCAACACGGATCCGTCGTAACCGTAGTTCATCAGGGGGCCAACAGGGATCCGGTCGGGGGGAGGCCAGTGGAAGTCGCCGACAGTAAAGCCTGTAGGTAAGGTCCAGTCCACTTGTGGCGGCCCTCCTGAGTCTCCAGGATTGCGCCAATACGTGTGCCAGCCCTCTTCAATCTCAAGATGAAGACCAATCTGGAAGGGTTGGCCGGGTTGAATCGCTTGGCGTGGACTGACGAGCTGGGCTTCTACCCGTTGGGGGGCAACAGAAAATAGCGATTGGGCCGATGTAGCTGTCGTCAGCCAACCAATCCACCCCAAACTGAAGATGATGATCCAACTGAGATACCGCCGTTTCACTGCCCACCTCTTGCCACTTAAGACTCAGAACCCTGTTCTAGCCTAGACCTGGGATTCAGGATTCATCTGATAGGGAGATGAATGGGCGCGTAGTGTTCTCTCAGGAAGCATTCAGGATCCGTTGGCCTGCAGGAGTGCTAGTTAGCGGGTCATGCTCATCCGTTAATCAGAAGCTAATCGGGCGCGTAGTGCAGAAACTCCTGCTTTAAGGCCTTTAACTGATAGCGCTCACTTATGTTGGTAATCACAATTAGGATCCCGGCGACCCCCCCTTGGGTCTCTCCCAAAGGCAACACATGCACACTCACTGGCAGTCGTGTTCCTTCTGTGGAGCTCAGATAGACAGAATTGTCTAAGGTGGTCGTTCGGTGGGTCTCCAAAACCTGGGTGACTAGATCGGACAGACAAATCGGATCCTGGCGACCATCCACCATGACGATGACATCATCAAGGGTCTGCCGAAAGGCTTGGGCCGCTGGGCATCCAATGAGTCCTTCCGCTTGCCGATTTATGAAAATAATATGACTATCACGATTAAGCACCAGGATGCCGTCATGGGTGGCGTTGAGGATGTCTGCAACAAGATTTTGTTGGCCGGACAACTGCCGTTCAAGGTGAAAAGTACTGATGGCATTTTCGATGGCAATTTGTAAGTCTCGTTCTCGGAACGGTTTCAAAATGTAACCGAAGGGACCGGCTTGTTTGGCTCGCTCCAGTGTGGCTCTGTCGGAATACGCGGTGAGATATACCACAGGCAGCTGAAAACGATAGCGAATCTGAGTGGCCAAGTCGATGCCATCAAGGTCATCATCCCCCAAATTAATATCGACCAGAGCCAGATCAACCTGGACCAGTTCCAGCACAGTGAGGGCATCTGCAACCGTACTGGCCGTCCCCACCACAAAATATCCGAGCCGGTTTAGCTGTACTGCAATGACTTCAGCCGTAATCGCTTCATCTTCAACCACTAGGATTTTAGGCGGTACAGTAGGGTCAGAGCGATCAGAACGCTCAATGGTATTGGGTTCAAGAGCATATCGAGTCAGAGTAGCCATAAGTGTTCAGACCCTACTTGCAAACTAAAGAAGAGACCTTAACCCACCACTAATAACACTGATTCAACACTGTTAAACCAGGAAAAGGTGAATAGGTGAAGACCGTCGTTAATTATTTTATACACTCCACTCACAGTGTCCCTCAGCAGGAGCACTGATTTTAAGAATGGTTCGAAGGGCCTCAATACACCTATTTCAGCCCTCCATGTACTTACTTCTCACAGAAACCGGCCTATGTCCTCAGTAGAAACCGATCTAGTATTCAAAGGATCCACATAATTGTGCAGTTCTCTAGGTGGAATTCAAGGTGTCCAACGTGATCTGTTTAGGATCCATTTGTCGATCCCGGATCCTGTTTCAGAGAAAATATGGTGATTAACGTCAGACAAACCGAGTGGATAGCCACTCTTGAATTGTTGCCAGCACCATAGGCGCATCCTGATCGTGCATGACATCGTGTTCAGAGTTGAGGCAGGGGACTAAGGTGACATCTGAATAGCCTTGCTTCAAAGCAGTGTAGAGGTCGACGGATCCTTGGGGATCGGCAACCTGATCCTGAGGGGAGTAAAGAATTAAAACAGGAATCGCCAGACGGTGTGCCTGTTGCAAACAGAGGTGCCCAGCTTGAATCAGTTCGGAAACGAAACGAACTCGAGTGATACCAATGATACTAGGATCCTCACGGATCCGCTGCTGTTGTTCGGGGACGGATGTTAATTTGATGGGGTTATTGCGGCGATAGAGGACGAACTGAGGCCAGAGGATATTGATAAGTTGAAGAAGGGCAAAGGTAAAGGGATTCAAATGGGTATCCACCTGGATGGCGGGAGAGAGGAGAATCAAGCCCTTCACTTGCTGGGGATGCTGTAGTGCGTAGGTTACAATCCAGTTGCCGCCGGCGCTGTAGCCACATAACACCTGAGGCTGAAATTGCTGACAAATGATATCTAGATCCTTCAAATACTGACCATATCGCCACATGACGCCGCGCGGTCCGGGGGACTGTCCGAACCCGCGTAGATCAGGCGCAATAGACCTCCAGCCGTGGTGTTGCAAACAGGATCCTAGATCATCAAAGCGGTAGCCATAGTCTCCTTTGCCATGCACCATCAGCAGTGTGCCCCGTGGGTTAGGATGGAGCCACTGATGCAGATGCAAGGTCATCGTCGGTGATACAGCAATTGAATCTACGGTAATCCCAGAGGTTGACTCCATAGTGCGTCCTCAAAACATCCACTCATTAGCCAGGGCTCTTCTCATTAGCCAGGGCTCTTCTCATTAGCCAGGGCTCTTCTCATTAGCCAGGAATGAAGAAGAAGGTGACAGCCAACAGAGCATAGGTGGCTAGTAACATCAATCCCTCTAACCAATTGGAACGTCCGTCACTACTGACCGAATTCACTATTAACACTGAGACCCCAACCCCTACAAGTTCAATAGATTGAAATTGAAAGTCCATAGGTTGGTTGATTAAGCTGCCGACCAGCACCAGTAGAGGACCGACGAAGAGGGCAATTTGCAAGGTGGATCCTAACGCCACCGATAGGGAGAGATCCATTTTGTCTTTAACGGCGACGGTGACCGCAGTAGCGTGTTCTGCCGCGTTGCCAATCACAGGCAGCAAAATCACACCAAGAAAGAGCTCTGTAATTCCAATATCCTTGAGCACGGTTTCTAGCGTATCCACCAAGAGCTCAGATTCAATCGCGACCAAAATAGCAATACCGGAGAGCAGTCCAATCAATGTCCAGACACTGGTTGATTTGGTTTCTGCTTTCAAAATTTGGGGAATGGATCCTTGGGCTTCTAAGACAGAGTTACTTTCCTCTGGAGTATCGGCCTCTTCTGCTTCTGAGTCGTGGAGATCGTAGAGATAGCTATGGGTTTTGATTGAAAATACCAGTGTCAGGATATAAACCACGATGAGCACGATGGCGACAATCACCGACAGATTTTGAATCGATAATTCACCTAAATTGGGCACGGTGGCAGCCACAACTGTGGGTAACAACAAAGCAATTACGGCCAAATTCATGGCAGAGGCATTCACTCGGGCCACAACGGGTTGAAAGGTTTGCTCTTTATACTTCAATCCCCCCAGAAACATGGCTAACCCGGCGACCAGTAGCAAGTTACTGATCATGGATCCTGTGATACTGGCCTTCACAACTTCCACCAATCCGGACCGCAGTGCCACCAGCCCAATGATTAACTCTGCGGCATTCCCGAACGTGGCATTCATCAGACCACCAATCGTGGGGCCCGCTATGATGGCAAGCTCTTCTGTCACCTGCCCAAGGTAGTTTGCCAATGGCAACAATGAGATCGCCGCCGCCACAAAAATGATCAAAGGATCCCACTCTAGAACGTGGCCCAGAATCGAGATGGGGACGGCCAGTAACAGAATTTTGAAGATGGCATCAACGATACTTTGGATCCGTTCAGAAAGAGTAGGCGAATCAGAGGCGGTGCCGGCGAGTGACATAGGTGAAACCGAGCGAGGATCAGAGTGAGTCTACAGCGTCGAGATGGTCAAATCTAGTGTACTCAATGGCCATGACGTCCAAAGTTCGATGAGTCCTGCACCTGCGGTCACCCTGCATGATGCTTAGTCTGGTTGCTCAGGATCTTTTAAATCGTTCATCCGTTCAGTCACTCGTTCATTGATCCGTCCCGTCAGGGGAGAACTGGCACTGGCATAGGCCTTCACCGGGATCCGCCCAGCCTGATTCGCTAAGCAACCGGATTCCATCGCCAACCGCATGGCCCGAGCCATTTGCACAGGATCCTGAGCTTGAGCAATCGCGGTGTTGATTAACAGAGCATCGGCCCCCAGCTCCATTGCCTGAGCAGCCTCTGAGGGCACCCCAATCCCCGCGTCCACCACCACAGGCACGTGTGCTTGCTCTACGATAATGCGAATGGCTGCTGCTGATTGCAGGCCTTGACCCGACCCAATGGGGGATCCTAGAGGCATAACAGTCGCACAACCAATCTCTTGCAACCGCAGGGCCAACTGAGGATCCGCATTGATATAGGGTAAGACCGTGAACCCTTCTGCAATGAGTTGTTTCGCGGCGTCATAGGTGCCGATCGGATCCGGTAGTAGATAGCGAGAATCTGGGATTACTTCCAGCTTGACAAAGGTATTGTCCCGTTGGCCGAGGACGTTTTGAGCCATTTCACGACCCAACCGAGCCACCCGGATCGCCTCAGCCGCTGTTTGACATCCTGCTGTATTGGGTAATAGCCACAGTTTGGACCAATCCAGTGCCTCCAGCAGGCCCACATGACCTTGAGCTTGAGCCTGCACCCGTCGGATCGCCACTGTCACAATTTCACACCCGCTTGCATCGATCGCTGCCACCATCTCTGGCATTGAGCGGTATTTGCCCGTCCCCACCATCAACCGTGACCGAAAGGATCGTCCAGCGATGACTAAAGCATCAGAGGTAGAGGCTGGATCCGTAGTGAGGGGGCGAGAAGTTGTTTGCATAAACTTGAGGGCACCGTCTGTAATGGGAACTACTATCATTGTAGTAATAGAGTCGGATGAGATAGAAGACCCGATGGTTAGGATCAAGAATCTGTACCTAGGGATCCTCTCTCTACACCGGCCCTGAATCAATGTGCAGCACTCAGGATCCGTTCTGTAGCTTATAGATAGACAGGTAGATCCTGACCTGCAATTTCAAGGCTAAACCGTTGCATGAGTATCTCTATGTTTGATCCGACTCTGTGGTCCCGCCGAAGTCTGCTGCAGTTAGGAGGATCCGCTGCCCTCGGCCTCAAATTCTGGTCGCGTTCGAAGCCCCAGGATCCTTTGCCCTCAACAGGTCCTTTGCCCTCAACAGGTCCTTTGCCCTCAACAGGTCTATCTCAATCAACGGATCCATCCCGACGCTCGATCACGTATGTCACCAGTTGGTACGCCCAAGCTGAACATGGTGGATTTTACCAAGCCCTGGCCACCGGACTGTATGACCAATACAACTTAGATGTGACGATTAAGATGGGCGGCGTCACTGTCAATATTATTCAACTGTTGGTGGGTGGCGGTGCTGATTTTGCGATGGGCTCTAGTACAACGGCTCTGCAAGCTGTGGCAGCCGGGATTCCGCTGGTCACCGTGGCGGCACTCTTTCAAACGGATCCTCAATGCTTACTGGCCCATCCCCATCAAGGCATTGAAACTCTCGAAGATTTGAAGGGTCATCCCATTTTTATCTCGCCTGGGTCTGCCCTCACCTACTGGTCCTTCCTACGAGAGAAGTATGGCTTTGCCGATGAACAGAAACGCCCCTATAACTACAGCCTCAGCCCCTTTTTATTGGATCCTTCCTCAGGACAACAGGGGTATGTCACGTCTGAAATTTATCGCGTGCGCTCAGAAGCAGATTTTGATCCAGTGGTGATTCCATTAGCCGACTACGGTTACAACCCCTATACGACAACCATCGCAACCACTCAAGCCTTGATTGATCGTGAACCTGATGTTGTCCAACGGTTTGTTGATGCTTCTCTCGCTGGCTGGGCTAGCTATATGCAGGATCCATCCCCAGGCAATGCGTTAATCAAGCGTGGCAATCCGCGTATGTCCGATGAGTTCTTAGACTTCAGTTTCAATGCTATGAAGAAGTACGGGATCCTGACCTCTCCCGATACTGAAACATTGGGATTAGGCGCTATGACGGAGAAACGGTGGCAGGACCTGTTCACTATCATGGTGGAGTTGGAGATTTTGGATCCTGATCTGGATTACCATCGGGCATTCACGACTCAGTTTGTGAATAAAGGTCAGTTTACTACCTCAATTTAGATTGAAACCAAAAGGCAGACCCTAAAGAACCAGAGACTAATAAAGAAGGCGACACGTTCAGGAGAGCCCTCTCTAAACCCGTCGCCTCATGGCCACCAATTCAAATTGACTTGAACTTCTTAGTACGCGTCCTGTAACTCGTAGAAGTCCGGAGTGATGTAATCCTTCCGCAACGGCCAGCCCAGCCAATCTTCTGGCATCAGGATCCGTTTCAAATTAGGATGCCCCTCATAAACGACGCCGAGAAGGTCGTAGGATTCGCGTTCTTGCCAATCGGCAGACTTCCAAATCCAGTAAACCGAAGGGACTCTCGGATCCTCGCGAGGCAGAAACACCTTGAGGCGAATCTTTTCCGGGTTATCCGCATCACTGGAGACCTTCACCAGATCGTAGACACTCACTAGATCCTGGCCTGCTCCTAAGTCATAGGCACACTGGCACCGCAGATAGTTGAAACCGTATGCGAACAATGCCGTTGCCACAGGGAGAAGAACGTCTCGATTGACTTTAATAACGTCTACTCCTTCAGGATCCTTGGCCAGCAGCTCGTGCTCAAAGCCATTCTCCTGGAGAAACAGTGATGCTGGACCGCACTCGAGGACCTCAACGGCCTCTTTGTCGCTCTCTGCCATTACTGACCCCCTTTCAAGATTTTGATCTCCTGCTCCGCCTTGCGCAAATCAGCCATCTGTAGCGCTGGGGGAACAGGCATTCCAATGGCAGCAGCCAACTCAGCTGGAGGGGCCTGACGACTGGGCTTTTCCAGATACTGTCCCGTGTGGATCTCGGGTACCGGCTTCATCTTGTGAGTTGTTGTGTGATAGCGGTGGGTCTGCTGGAGATTACCGCGCTCTAGCATTTCTTCGGCTGCAATTTTCTTCCGCAGCTTGACAATGGCATCCATAATGGCTTCGGGCCGAGGCGGGCAACCGGGAATATAAACATCCACAGGGATCAGCTTATCCACACCGCGCACTGCCGAGTATGAGTCAGAACTGAACATACCACCTGTAATGGTGCAGGCCCCCATCGCAATGACGTACTTAGGAGCAGGCATTTGGTGGTACAGCTTGACTAGCGCCGGAGCCATCTTCATGGTGACAGTTCCCGCCGTGATGATCAGATCCGCTTGGCGAGGTGAAGAACGAGGCAGTAATCCAAACCGGTCAAAGTCAAACCGGGATCCAATCATGGCCGCAAACTCGATAAAGCAGCAGGCCGTTCCGTACAGAAGGGGCCACAGGCTGGACATCTTCGACCAGTTGTACAAATCATTAACGGTGGTGAGCACCACATTATTCGACAGATCGGATGTTACCTCGGGTGCCTGAGGGGGATACAGTAGACCATTCGGGTCAAAGGATGTCGCGGCATCGCGACCGGCGGGGCTCATGACCATTCCAGTGCTCCTTTTCTCCAAGCATAAACAAGACCAATTACCAAAATGGCAATAAAAATTAAGGCTTCTACAAACGCTAACAGGCCCAACCGGTGGAACGCTACCGCCCAGGGGTACAGGAACACCGTTTCCACATCGAAGATAACGAACACGAGCGCAAACATGTAGTAGCGAATATTAAACTGAATCCACGCTTGACCCAACGGATCAATACCAGACTCGTAGGTAGTTTGACGTAAGGATCCTTGCTTCCTGGGGCTGAGCAGATAGGACACTGCCAACGCCAGAACGGGAACGAATCCGCAGAGAAGAAGGAAGACTAGGAAGTAGTCGTAGCCGCTTAGAACGAACACAGGCGCTTCTCAACATTTAGACACACTGTTCAGTATAGGATCCTTGTCTCCCTCTTCCAAATGCATTCACTAGGATCACCCTCCAGCGGTTCCCAAAATCCGTACCAGAAACTGGCTAGCCCAAGCCCGACACGGATCCTCCACCTGCCACCCCCTCACTTGGTCTAAAGATCCCCACAGATACTCATGAGGCACAAACGGATCCGCATAAAACTGCTCTTGTCCCCCACCTAATAGGAGGCCATTGTTGTGTGTCACCCAATCGTGGCTAAGACGCACCACAGGACACGGTAACCAGAGAGGCACACCCCACCCATCAACTGCGATCAACTGATCGACCCTCCAGAAGGGAACCAATCCTGCTGCCCCTACACATCCCGCACTGAAGGCCAGGATCCGGATGGATTGAGCTGGATCAAGGTGGCGCTGTACGTAGGCATGAATCTGAGTGGTGTCCCACCCTGCAATGCGATCTGGCGGAATCCAAAGGCTAGGCGTTTGGGATTGATGGGACTGCCACCAGGTCTGAAAGCTGCGATTCGCTTGTCGGGCGGCAGGGGTCCAGTTGGATCCTGGAATAATGACTACGGTAGACACGTTGAGCCCTGATGAGAACACGATTGCAGTGTAGACCTTCGTAAGGACTCCAGCAGATCCGACCCACAACACAATAATGGGCGATCCTGCTCAGCTCCCCTTCAGAGTCACGGGTTATGCTGGCCTGGATAGGTTGTTGAACGGGTGGCTAGGCATGGGTAGCTTTATTGTCCAACCATTGATGTTGTGCTGGATCCCGATTTCGGTGGCGTTGTTTGCCTACTTTCCCGCCCGCCGAGCCATCATAATAAGTTTCGTCGTCGCCTGGCTGTTCTTGCCGGTGACACAAGTTCCTCTACCGCTGCTGCCCAATCTAGGGAAGGAGACAGCTGCTAGCTACGGAGCGCTGCTCGGCGTCTTCCTATTCGATTCACAACGACTCATCAGCTTCCGTCCCGCGTGGATCGACATTCCGGCTATTGTCTGGTTTGTCTGTCCGGCGATATCGTCTGTCACTAACGGATTAGGCCTCTACGATGGCGTAGTCTCGCTAATCTATCAGTGCTCCACTTGGGGGATCCCTTACCTGTTAGGTCGCTTGTATTTCAGTGATCTCAAAGGTCTACGTGAATTGGCTGTCGGCATGTTTGTGGGTGGATTAAGCTATGTGCTGCCCTGTTTGTACGAAGTCAGACTGAGCCCTCAGTTACACATACAGCTCTATGGCTTCTTTCCGCACGATAGTTTTGCACAGTCTAAACGCTTAGGTGGCTGGCGACCGACAGTGTTTATGGAGCACGGACTGATGGTGGGAGCCTGGATGATGGCATCAGCGCTGAGTGGAACTTGGCTCTGGCACTCGTCCACCTTGAAGAAGATTTGGATTGTGCCCGTGAGTTTACTGTCTCCAATCCTCCTGCTTACCTTTGCCCTTCTGAAATCCACCGGGGCCTATGTGTTGCTGGCCTTTGGGATCCTGGTGCAACTCACGGCTAAGTTCTTGAAAACAGCGTTACCTCTTATCGCTGTCCTGGCCTTGATTCCTGGCTATATTTACTTTGTTGGTATCGACGGATCGGTCCCCACTGAAACCATTGTTCAACCAATCGCACAGTTTCAAGAACATCGAGCCGCGTCGTTGAAGTTTCGTCTGGACAATGAAAGGATCCTGGTTGATCATGCAAAGTCCAAAGTTCTCTTCGGCTGGGGAGGTTGGGGTCGCTCTCGACCGACAAACCCAGATGGATCTAGAGCTGCTACTCAGGATAGTTTGTGGATTATCGCCTATGGGAAGTTTGGTATCGTCGGTCTGGTATCTCTGTACTCGCTATTTCTATTACCTGTGATTATGTTTATCCGACGGTATCCGGTCAAGTGGTGGTTCCAACCAACCATTGCTCCGGCTGCGATTGCCGCTGTGATTTTAACGTTGTATACGGTGGATTGTCTCGTCAATGCAATGTTCAACCCAGTCTTTATCATTGCCAGTGGCAGTTTAGCGGGTCTGGCAGTTGCACCTATTGCCGGCTTGTCACCAGCACGCCCTCCCAGCAAAAAAGGGCCGATGGGTCCTGTCCCTGGGTTCGATGATCCCTCTGGTCTAGGAGGACAGCTGGCCTCAAATGGATCCTTGGCCCTGGCAGCGGCAGGTACAACCTATCACTTCAATGGCCACTCTTTTAAATCCCTTCAAGTCCGTCCAGCCCAATTGAATGGCTCCACCAACGGTCACTCTAGCAATAACACTACTGTCGGACCCGTTAACGGCTATGTCACCAGTAAGGGGAACAGCAATGGGAACGGCTTCCACACTCGAAATGGATCGCGTCCGGTAATTAATAGACATCATCTCCAGTCACGCAGGAGCCAGGGTCGAGCGACTCAGATCCGGGCGCGCCGATTAAAACGGTAAGCTCTAGGTCTCAGGGGGAGGGAAAGTTAGGACCCATGGCCTACCACCTTGTTTGGGAAAGATATTTCCAGCACTACACAGCCTTCTGTTGTTTTGAAGGGACCATGTACCTCTCCTGGCGGTCTACTGGCGTAATGTCCTGGTTCTAGCCATTGGTCGAACGCCGCATCATATAGGCGACCAGAAACGATAAAGATCTCTTCAGGGTATTTATGGGATTTCCCCCCCAACGCCGTTGTGTCAGCTCCAGGAAGAAATTTTGTGAGTCGTGTATACTCACCACTCTCTTCATCCATACTCAGTGTCAGCTCTTCAGCGATGTCCTCTATCCCAGGAATGGGGATCCATTCGTTGCTGGTCAGGGGATTCCAGTAGGTGCGAGTTGATTTAGACATAACGGTTTACGTGTTCGGATACACTAGCCATTGATCCTAAGCCTACGGTTTGATGGATCCACCAGAACCGAGGGATAATCCAGCTAGGCAGGAACACCAAAGACACGATATTGCTGGCCCACAGCACCCAATCGAACCCGGCTGCCTATGGGAAACTTGGTGAAGCTGCGTGCATGAAGTTCTCGACCAGACTCAGCAATGAGGCAATATCGGTATTCCCGACCCAGAAATTGGCACTGTCGTACCACCACCGACCCTTCTGGATCCGGTTCTAGCTTCAGATCCTCTTGTCGAATCATCAGCTCCCCTCGCTCGACTGTTGCAGCCTCCCCGTGGGCAGCAAAGGATCCAACTTCAGTTAGCCATTGATGATCGCGACGTT
This sequence comes from uncultured bacterium, assembly GCA_964443615.1. Classification (GTDB taxonomy): domain Bacteria; phylum Cyanobacteriota; class Cyanobacteriia; order Thermostichales; family Thermostichaceae; genus CAYSWV01. The sequence continues at coordinate 19,728 of CAYUEE010000028.1, forward strand.
GAGCAGGGAGGAAATTAGCCTGCGTTACAAACTCAGCCACAAAGCGGGATGCGGGTTGACGATAGATATCTTCAGGCTGGCCCAACTGTTCCACGTGGCCCTGATGCATCACCGCTACCCAGTCAGAGATAGCCAGCGCTTCTTGCTGATCGTGCGTAACAAAAATAGCAGTTGTCTCAGTTTCCTTCAGGATAGTGCGGATCTCATCACGGAGATAGTGCCGAACTTGGGCATCAAGATTACTGAGGGGCTCATCCAGCAAAATGAGGGAAGGTCGGGGAGCCAAAGCTCTTGCTAAGGCCACTCGCTGCTGTTGTCCACCTGACAACTCATGAGGGAATCGGACCTCAAAACCAGCTAAATCCACGAGTTCTAGCACCTCGCGGGCCCGTGCTTGACATCTTGATAAGGATCCTTGGGTTCTGGCCTTTTCCTGTTGCTTCAGCCCAAAAAGAATGTTGTCCATAACAGTCAAATGCGGGAACAACGCATAATCTTGAAAGACAAGGCCAATACCGCGCTGCTCTGGTGGTATCCAGCACTTGGGCCCTACAACCACTTGATCTCCGACCTTGAGGGTCCCAGCCTCCGGTTTCTCAAATCCGGCGATCACCCGAAGCAACGTCGTCTTCCCACACCCCGAGGGTCCCAGGATCCCTAGCAAATCCCCTCGGGCCAACTCAAAACTAATATCAGACAAAGTAGGACTATCGGCATTGGCAAACCGTTTCGTGACGTGGCGAAGGGAGAGAGTGGGGACCTGAGGCATAGACGTAAAGATCCAATGCTAACTGGAAATAATTGTCATCTAGATTTCCCTTATCATAGTCCAAAATCCACACCCTCTTAAGGTGAGCAAAACCGGATCAGATCCTTATTTGTGAATTATTGCAAACCTATGGCAACTTATTGCTAATGGATCCTGTGTCTATCTAGACTAGTTGAGCTTAAGAACGATAGTACCGCGTGATCAAAATTTGTGCGTGATCTGTTTGAAGATGACTGAATTCAACCGGGTTTGGCTTATCACCACATTTCAGTTAAACTCAGCTCACCCACTCGGATCCGTTCAGTCCCGCAATATCTGAGAGCAACGGAGACTCACAGGATCCCATGTCTTCAGGATCCTATCCTACTAAGGATTAGAGACAACTCAGCAAGATAGTATCTTGAATGGCTACACTCTATTTGAAACGAACCTACTGCAGGCCCTAATTTATCAGATTGAGCAAACTCTTACATCCTCAGACTCTCAGAATCCTGAGTCAGTGGATTCATCTACTGTGTAGGCCATCTCTAAGCTGACACGTCTTGTGCTAACCCCGCTTGGATCCATTGTCGTAGAAGCTGTTCCGCTACCTCAGTACTCTCGGACTGAGCTTGGGCCATGAACTCATAGAGCTTTGCTTTAGGAACAGTTGGAAACGTAGGGCTCACCTCAACTTCAACATAGGATCCATCCTCGAGTGAATAGACTATGCAATCCTGCCCATTGCACCGCCATAGCTCTGGCACACCCAGTTGACTGTAGAGTTGGCATTTATTGATAGCAGTAGGTGTGATATCCACCTCCAGGATCAAATCAGGATCCAATGGAGCTGACCGTGTTGATGATTGAAACCGATAGGCATAGTCCGGCTCACCGCCTCGGTCTAGCTGAGCCTGCTTGAGGGTCACAGCACCTAGCCGAGTTAACGATAGTCCCATTTCAGTGGCCAGACAGCCGATAAATCGATCAATGAGATCACCAGCTTGCTCGTGATCAGTCGATGGCATTGTGATTTCGAGTAAACCCGTCTCATAGTGCAGATGGGCAAACCGATTCTTACCAATGGCCTCCAAGATCTGGATATACGAGTCCCAGCGCAAGTGATGAAAGAGGACACGTTGTTCACCCGCACCATCGCGAGGCTGCAGAAACGGAGGCAAGGTCACCATAAAGTCTAGGATCCTGACGGCGCTCTCATCTTACCAGCCTGCTTCCGCCCCTTGGCCTTAGCCGATGGTTACGAGGGACACTTTCCTCTGATCTTTCCCTCTTCTATGCTCTCTTCAGACTCATGACCCCTTACAATAGCGACACTTACCGCTCACTCCGACGGAATTCACTATGCCTGCTTCGCTACCCTGGCACGATCGTACCCCTGCTGTCCTTGTCCTCGCGGATGGATCTATCTTCTACGGTTGGTCGTTTGGGGCCTCAGGGACTGCCATTGGGGAAGCCGTATTCAACACAGGCATGACAGGCTATCAGGAGGTGATGACGGATCCTAGCTATTGTGGTCAACTCGTCACATTCACTTGTCCGGAACTAGGCAATACAGGCGTAAACCCACTGGATGAGGAATCACAGCAGCCACAACTCCGGGGAGTGATTGCCCGCAATATCTCCCAGAGGCCAAGCTCTTGGCGAGCTCAAGGATCCTTGCCTGAATACCTGAAGCAACACAATATTATCGCCATTGCTGGAGTCGATACCCGAGCGATCACCCGCAAACTCCGGTCACAAGGGGCTATGAATGGGGCCATTTCAACTGAAGTCATGGATCCTGACACCCTAAGGCAACAGATTCAAGCTGCACCTTCTATGGCAGGGTTGAGCTTAGTGGGTAACGTGTCCACCCCAGCAGCCTATGAATGGCAAGAAGCCACTCCAGCAGAGTGGGAGTATGGAGAGCATAGTCAAGCATTGGATCCACCTCTACGGGTTGTAGCCTTGGACTTAGGGGTAAAGCGGAATATTCTGCGGCGACTAACGCGCTACGGCTGTCAAGTGGTTGTTCTCCCAGCCACAGCGACACCCGAACAGGTTATGAGCCATAACCCCGATGGGATCTTCTTGTCGAATGGGCCAGGGGATCCGTCAGCTGAAACCCAGACGATCACGACCGCCAAGGCCTTACTAGAGGCTCAAAAACCCATGTTCGGCATCTGCCTTGGTCACCAAATCTTGAACTTAGCGATGGGCAGCCAGACCATTAAACTGAAATTTGGTCATCGAGGTCTGAATCATCCCTGTGGCCTTCAACAAGCTGTTGAAATCACAAGCCAGAATCACGGATTTGCTGTGACCCAAGAGTCCATTCAGGATCCTAATATTGAAGTCACTCATCTCAACTTAAATGATAAGACTGTCGCTGGCATCAAACATAAAACTCTCCCCTTATTTTCTGTTCAATATCACCCTGAAGCCAGTCCTGGCCCCCATGATGCTGATTATCTATTCAATACCTTTGTAAAGATGATGCTGGAGCGACGACAAACAGTTAGCTAGTGCAAGTTAGCTAGTGCAAGTAGGGATGAACCTGGTTTGGACTCAGGCTTTAATCACTCTGGAGCTGCTTGTACAGATCTTTAATCTGCTCCTTAACTTGAGTTGCAGTAATATTATCAGTGTTGATAACAATCGCATCAGGGGCTTGACGTAGAGGCGCAATAGGACGCTGGCTGTCGAACCGGTCCCGGTCTTCAATTTGTTGGGTGAGTTCTTGGAACCCGACGGATTCTCCCCGTGCTTCCAGTTGGCGGAGACGGCGTTGGGCTCGCTCCGTGGTTGAAGCGGTGAGGAATATCTTTAATTCAGCATCAGGAAAGACATACGTACCAATATCACGTCCTTCTAAAACCACCCCCCCTTGGTATCCGATGGATCGCTGCTGCTCCATCATCGCTTGTCGGACCTGGGCGTGGGCGGAGACAGCAGAGACTTTTTCCGTAACATAAGAACTACGAATTTCATCTGTGACCTCTTGCTCATTTACCCAGACACGAGTTGGAGTGTTGGCTAGCGTATTTAACTTCAACTCAGCCTGATGGGCAGTCGCCGCTAGGGTTGATTCGTCATCAACAGGGATCCCTTGTTGCAAGGCTAACCAGGTGAGCGCGCGGTACATCGCTCCCGTATCTAAGTAAAGCAAGCTGAGTTCAGCGGCGACTTCTCGGGCCACCGTCGACTTTCCGGCCCCGGCGGGTCCATCAATGGCAATCAGAGGACGGCGGACGGATCCATCTTCTCGGACAATGGGACGGCTCAGAATCAGGTTATCGATCAGGCGGGTGTCACCAATGTAGGCGGCGATGGCCAGTAACCCGCGGGGGTCTAGGGTCGTGATCGGTTGTAGCGTGTCGAGATCAACGAGTTCTAGGTATTGAATTTGAATTTCAGGGGCATACTTGAGAACATCGCGGGCAGCAGACAGGATCCGTTCCACACCACAGTCGCCAGTGAGTAGATGACGCTTACCTCGAAGCAGGCTTTTGAAGAGTATGCTGGCTTGATGACGTTCATCGGAGCTGAGGTATTGATTGCGAGAGCTAAGGGCCAGACCGCTTGGTTCTCGGACCGTGGAGCAAGGGATGACATCAATGGGGAACTTGAGGTCGCGCACCATCTGTTGAATCAGGATCAATTGCTGAGCATCTTTCTGGCCAAAGTAGGCCCGCTGGGGCTGAGCAATGTGAAAAAGAGTGGCGACAATGGTCAAGACTCCTTCAAAATGGCCAGGTCGGAATGGGCCACAGAGATGAGTCAGAAGAGCAGCAGGTGGAATGACCTGGATCCGAGCAACCGTGGGATCTTGACCTAGAAGTTCCGTGACCTCTGGGGCAAAGACGATATCGACACCCGCTTGCTCACACTGTTTACAATCAGCATCGAGGGTGCGGGGGTAACGGCTGAAATCTTCCTGGGGGCCAAACTGGAGTGGGTTGACGAAAACACTGACGACAGTCACATCACATTCTTGGCGACAGCGGTCGATCAAACTGAGGTGCCCCGCATGCAGAGCGCCCATCGTGGGAACTAATCCAATAGTCTCGTCTGCATAATCCCTCAAGCGGCGCTGTAGGGCGGTAACAGATTGAATCAGTTGCATCGTCAAGGATCCCTTAGGAATGATGCGGCGAATCGACTACCCTACAGCCCACTATTTGCGTAAGTCGCCTAGAGGCCGAAGGTGTTGGAGCGCTGGTACTGCAGATAAGCAGCCACAAACAACCCAGCCAACGTTACCACAACCATGCCCAATACGATGCCGAGTAAAAGCGGTTCAATCATGGTCCAACTCCTTGGATTAAACAGATATCTTGACTTAAGACATCATAATCTAATCTTTCCCCTCAATCGTTTTCCTCTGCTAAGCGGACCGCTTCTTCCTCTGCCAGGCAACCTTAACCAGGCAGCAACTCGACATCATTGCGCAGATCGTCAGTACAGCCGAATTGATCTCACCCGAACTCCAGAACCAGCCAGTCACTCTAAGCCAGTCCATTCATCATTCATACCAGCCCAAGTCATGCCAGCCCAAGTCATGCCAGCCCATTCCAGCCCAAGTCATGCCAGCCCAAGTCATGAAGGATCCAAATCAAGGAACCAGAGAGCTAGTCATGGTGAGTCTAAGCGGAGACAATGGATTGCCACAGCAAGGATCCTAGCGGAGGGATATCGTCTGAAGTCTGGTTGACTAGGATTCTGTTCAAAGTCGCTGCTGCTCACTAAAAGTCCGCATGAGGGATCAAGATCCATTGCAACTCACCCAGGAAAAGAGCGACCGATAATCCGTTATTCAGACTCTCTCACAGCTGGGTTGAGGAGCACCTGTTAGAGGAGGATCCTTGCTATACTCTGAACGCTGTGGGCGCACCGCTAATCACTGCCGTTAGGTGTCTTAACCCTTAAGTTGGGAACAGGATTTTTAACACATTGCCCTTAAAAAGGAGGGAGACCGTTTTCGAGATCTCCCTACGTCTCAAGATTTGTCTCAATGCCAAGCTCTAACGAGTCGATGTCTCTATGCTGCTACAGATGCAATAGCAGAACGCAGCAAACTGAGAGCTGTATCCACTTCACTCTTGGTCACAACCAAAGGAGGAACCATACGGACGACTTGAGGGCCGGCCGGCACTAGCAACAAGCCTTGCTGCATGGCTTGCTTAACGACATCACTAGCAGGGACTGTCACCACCAACCCTTGAATGAGACCCCAACCTCGCACACCACTCACTACAGTTGGGAAATCACTAACCAGCTGAGTCAGGCCCTGTTGCAACCGCTGACCTAAGATACTGGCATTCCAAACAAGATGATCCGTAATCAGGGTGCGACATACGGATAATCCCACGGCGCAGGCTAACGGGTTGCCTCCAAACGTGCTCGCATGGTCACCTGGCTGAAATACCGCGACCGGATCCTTACACAACAGGGCCCCAATCGGGATCCCTCCGGCCAGCCCTTTCGCCAACGTGAAGATATCAGGCTCAATGCCCAGGTTGCAGTGCCCCCAGATCATGCCCGTACGCCCCATTCCCGTCTGGACTTCATCAATGATTAACAGGATCCCATGGTCCGTGCAGTACTGACGTAGCCACTGGAAATAAGCCGGATCCCCAGGCATTACACCCCCTTCACCTTGTAGAGGTTCGAGTAACACTGCACATACACGACCGTGATACTGAGTAAGAACGGCTTCAGTTCCAGTAATGTCGTTGTAGGGGATGTAGTCAAAGCCTGGCACCAAGGGGGCAAAGTTCTTCTGGTACTTAGGCTGACCTGTGGCGGTAATGGTGGCTAGAGTGCGACCGTGGAAGCTGGCATGAGCAGTCAGAACAACAGGATCCGTAATGCCCTTCTGGGTATGCGCGTACTTGCGAGCCAGTTTGAGGGCTCCCTCGTTTGCCTCTGCCCCAGAGTTACAGAAAAAAACCTTATCGGCAGAGGAATGAGCAGTCAGCCACTGAGCTAACTGGGCCTGAGGAATGTTGTAGTACAGGTTAGAGACGTGATGGAGTGTTTGGGCTTGCTGGGTAAGCGTGTCGATAAACACAGGATGGGCGTGACCTAGCGTACAGGTGGCAATGCCTGCGACGAAATCCAGATACTCATAGCCCTCTTGGTCCCACACTCGGCACCCCTGACCGCGTACCAATGTCAATGGATATCGCCCGTAGGTGGCCATGACATGCTGATCAAATAAATCTGGGATCGATGTAGATTGAACGGATCCTGATTGACCCGATTGAACAGCGGATCCGGTTGACGGTGTCGAGAGTACAGGAGACATAGGCGCAGTATTCTAGAGGGCTTTTCAAGAGTTTATCACTGGTTTAGGAGTCTACCCGTTCACGGCTAACGAGTCATGGCCAGTTGTGAGTGCCAGTTGTGAGTGCCAGTTGTGAGTACCAATTGTGAGTGCTAGTTACAGATGCGGGTTGGAGTTGCTCGTCTGAGGGTGAGGGGATAGCCTGGGAACACGGCACTCGAGATCTTGACGAGATTCTATTTGAGATCGGTCCCTTTCAGGTTAGACCCGTTCATTGGTGGAGGTGCCTGGTCAAAAGGATCACTATTGCGGGAGTATTCAAATGCAAGCTTATGAGTTTTTCACATATGTTACTCCCGACGGTCACTGTGAAATTCCTCAGGCGATTGTGAGTCAATTACCCCGCCAGCAAGCCATCCGGATCCTGATTTTAGTTGAAGATCCGGTGGAGCAACCCTCTGAATCTTTTCAAGAGTTTTATCGTCCCTCGCCCTGGAAAGGATCCAAGCCCTACGATGGCATCTAGTGCAGAAAGCTAGCTAGCACAGAAAGATTAGATTTGCTAGGGGTCCTGCTCTAAAGGGAACTCGACCTAGAGGCTTAAGGTCATCTTTGATTAGAGTGAATGGGAGGGTGTATTGATGCTAAGACGATCGGTCATGAAGTGGCTATCGATTGCTGCTGCGGGATCCACACTATTAGTGACTGGACTCGGGAACACTCAGGCGACAGCGAACGAACGGATCCTGGTGGCCCAAGCGGATGAGATTGAGGAGTTGAATTTTGGGATTATTTCCACAGAGTCCCAAGCAAACCAGAAGCCTATTTGGGAGCCCTTTATCGCGGCGATATCTGAGGAATTAGGGATCCCTGTGAATGCATTCTACGCGACTCAGTATGCGGGTATTATTGAAGCGATGCGGTTCAAAGAGGTAGACATTGCATGGTTTGGTGGCAAGTCTTACATCGAAGCGGCAGAACGGTCTGAGGCTGTCGCGTTTGCCTCAACGATTGCTGATGACGGATCCAAAGGGTATGTTGCTCACCTAATCACGAACGCGGATAATCCTATTGTGGACAATGCTAAGGCGATGGGGGGAGATAAGTATGTGGTTGAAAATGCATCTGAGTTGACGTTTGCCTTCAATGATCCCAATTCCACCTCTGGTTTTTTGGTGCCGAGCTACTATGTGTTTGCCCAGAATGGAGCGGATCCAGATAATATCTTTGAGCGGTTGGTTTTCTCGGGCAGCCATGAAGCAACAGCCTTAGCGGTGGCCAATAATCAAGTGGATGTGGCCACAAATAATAGTGAATCATTGCAGCGTCTGGAAACGACTAATCCGGGCGCGCGTGAGAATATTGAAGTGATTTGGACCTCTCCTGAAATTCCTAGCGATCCGATTGCCTATCGTAACGATCTCCCGGAAGAACTGAAAGAACAGATCCGTGAATTCTTTTACAACTATGATGATGAATCTATCCTAGGTCCCCTGCAGTGGTCTGGGTTCGAGCCGGCCGACGACACCCGTTGGAACACGATCCGAGAGCTAGAGCTGGCTAAGGAGATTCTGGAAGTTCAAAAAGATACTTCTATGAGTGATGCAGACAAGCAAGCTAAGTTGAATGAGTTGAATGCCATGCTGGAAAGTGTAAAAAACTAGCATTCACTCTACGATGGATTAACCTTATTTAGTAAAAAGTCTGGTCTGAACTCATGCGCCCAGGATCCTAGCCTGGGTTTTCTAGTGGGTTCAGCAGGCTTGAAGGAGAACACAATTTTCCCCATCCTGTTCAACTAAATGGACCTTGACGACATCCGCTAACTGACTTTCAACCTGTTGACCCACATAATCCGGCTGGATCGGAAATTCCCGATGGCCGCGATCAATCATGACGCCGAGACGAACGCGTTGGGGTCGACCAAATTGATGGAGCGCTTCTAGGGCAGCCCGGATCGTTCGACCACGAAAAATCACATCATCTACCAGGACGACATATCGATTGGTGAGATCGCGAGGCATATCAGTCGGATCCGGTGTGCGTAACCCCGCTTGCTGGAGATCGTCTCGGAAAAAGGTGATGTCGAGAGCACCAACGTCTGGGCCTATGTCGGATCCTAATTTCTGGGCGATGCGGTGGGCGAGTCGATGAGCGAGGGGCACACCTCGGGTCCGGATGCCGATTAAAGCGATCTCTAGTGGAGTGTCGTGATCCCGAATAATGTTGCTGGCCAAACTATCTACGAGTCGGTCCACTTCTTCTGAGCCAAGGAGCTGAATGAGTTGCGGGGGAGTCATACCTGCTACCTACCGATTTTGATTGCCTAGTTATCCTCATGATGGGCCGACTGGATCCCCATGATCCGTCCACTCTGTGCTACCCCACTTTGATCTATCGGGGGAAGAATCTATTGGGTGACATCTAATGAGTGGCCTCCAATGAGTGAGGTCCTCATCTTATGGGGCAATCTTGGTCAGTGCTGTACCTTGAGGTCGGTTTCTGTCTACGGATCCTGTCACTCATGAGTGTCTGTGAAGGAAGAGCTAACGATGTTGGGCCTGGAATCCACAGACGGCAGGAGCTGGATTAGCAGAGAGTGGGTCGGGTAAATCAGGCGAGCAATTTTTCTGCCTAATCTGTGCAAACGGCAAAATATCAGATTAAATGCACCTTGTGCTGTAGGCTTCATAGAATCCGTGGCATCTGTCTGGGTGTCGTGGGGGTCAAGGATCCGGGATCCGACCTGGACTCAGCTGACCCTAAATGATTGTGTGTGAGTCGTGTTCTGGAAAATTGAGGTCATAACACCATGAAATTTAGCTCCGTTCAATTGGCGGCAGGGATCCTGTTAGCTGCTGCCTCCTCTGTCGTTATCGGCGAAGCGGTCCAAGCGCAGTCTGTAGAGGTTAGCGGTACTACTGCGATCGACATTAATGTGCCTGACATCTTAGTCGTGGCTTACCTCGACACCATCACGTTCAACCTGACGGTTGCTGATCTGGGATTTCCTCCTGATGTCAACGATTTCACAGCGACCTGTGCGGGTACAGGTTTCACCATCGATTGTGGCGCGACGAACTTGACAGATGCGGTTACAGGTCTGACTCCTCTCTCTGGGACTTCAACCTTCACTGTCGAGAACTTCCTCGCAGTGTTCACTAATGCAGATTCAGCTGAGCTTACAACGGGTACTGCGCCCACATTTGCTAACGAAGCTGGTGATACAGAAGTCGCCAGTGCCGTGTCCTATACCAACACCACGTTAACCGATGCTAGTTTCCTCCCCTTCACCGTAGAGGAGAGCAACTCCACAGACCTCAGCTTTACATTACCCAGCGAGTTCTTGTTCTCTGGCGGTAACCTATTCTCAACAACAGCAACCAATGGAGTGTCCCTGGAGTTCACAGTTGCTGTTCCTTAACGTATTAATTTAATTTGAGTCCTCTTAGTTAAGGTAGTCTGGTGCGGGTTGTGCATCGGGCTACCTTCGCAGGCCACTACCGAGTTGAGTGAGCTGGTCGAGTAATCTGAGGACCTTGCAATTTTCCAAGATGATGTAACAATGACTGCTGTGATGAGCTTTCGATTATTCTGCCTAACTCATGTTAGAGAGCGTTACGACATCGAGCTATGTTGGTCTAGGTCTGCTGGCCTCCGGTCTACGCCTGCTAGGAGCTAGCTTAGTAGGCTTCATTGTGGGTGGACTGCCAAGCTCAGCCCAACCCTTACCACTGACGGTGACACCGAATGACACGCTCTCGCTGCAAGCGCCTGATGACCTGACACTAGAGCCCATTTTGACGCAGGAGATATTCGCGACTCCCGTCAATCGCCAAAGCGTTCGGACTAACCTATCTATCTCCACTCAGTCCACTACAGTGGATGGGGCTCAGGCGAAGGCCGTCCTAGAGTCAGCACTTCCGAGTATGGGCGATATGAATCCCCAAGTTGTTCGAGTCCTGCCCGATGCGTGGCAAGCGTGGCTTCCTAGTGACTGGTCTCCCAATGCGATGAATGTCACTTACGAGCTCCAAGGGGACTCTGGAGAAACTCGAGTCCTCAGTCATTCTGAGGATCCTCGCGCCCGCATCTATGTCCAGCTGGAGCCGTTACCGACGAGTACACTTGCTCGTGAAGTGATTTCTCGCAGTGCAGAAGAGGATCCGTTGGTATTACAGCAGGTGGGTGGGGGTCTCCGGCTCACCCTAGATCTTCGAGATGCCAGTCGCGCAGGACGGTATAGCGGGATTCTGCAGATCACCCTGAGTCAGTTGTGAGGAGCTCTTCGAGTATGGCTTACCGGCGTATCGCCTCATTTATCGGGATCCTGCTATCCATCGGTTTAGTAGAGGGTGTTTTATCTGCTCCATCTCTAGCCCAACAGACATCTGAATCGTCATCAGAGACCAGAGACCGTCTCGCCTTTGCAGTCTCACCTCCCCGCATGGAGGTTATGCTTGATTCCGCCTCAGCCTCGGCAACAGGTGCTATTCAAGTCATTAACATGTCGCAGCAGGAGATCCCCTTGCAGGTGAATGCAGCTTCATGGGTCCTGGACGAAACCAACCAACTGGAGGCCGTACCCCCGACAGCTAATAGCGTGACGAATGCCTTGTTAATTTCGCCGGCCCAGTTTGTGTTACCGGCAGCCGGTCAGCAAACGGTTCGCTTTGCCATCCAACCCAAAGTTGAATTACCTCCAGGGGAGCATCGTCTGATTCTGCTAGTGGCCCCTCAACCTCGGGCAGCCGCTCAAGCGGAGGGTGTATCTGTCTCCACAGTTGTTCAACTAGGATCCGTCGTCTACGTCAATGTGGGGGAGCCGATTCGGGAAGCAACTCTGCACGGCATTACGCTGGATCCGGTCAACCCAACCGGGGTGGAGTTTGACATTTCCAGCACCGGCAACGCTCATGTGCGACTCGATGGGCAATATGCGATCTGGCGAGCGAGTGAGTACCCTGGTGCCGAGAACACAGCCCCGATTGTTCCCCGCGAGGGGGAGGATCCGTTTCCTCAGGGTGTGGTTAACGTGGAGTCCATCCGGGATACCCCTATACTGGCTGATACGCGGCGAACGGTGCTGCAGGAGCTGACTCAGACCCTCGATCCGGGTGAGTACGTACTGGATATCAACGGATCCTTGATTGATGCCCCCATTGACACCGGCTTACCCTTTGAGGTGACACGGCAGCAGGTTTCTCGCTCATCGGGGCCTGGGTCATCAGAGAATTAGATCAAGGGAGTGTGATAGAGATCCTGTAGACGGATAGGTGTTGGGGAGATGACAGACGCATGAATGTGAAGGCAGCTGGACGATTCTTACCCCTAATACATAGTCTTGGGCTAGGTCTCGTCGTTTGGGTCTGGCCGGCGGGAGCGACTCCAACACCGGATCCTGAGGCCACACCATTACCAACCTGGATTGCTCAGAACCCGAGTTCCGATCTAGAACCGCTGGTGGTTGCTCTGACGGTGGGCGGGCGGCAGTTGGGCGTGATCACGGTGTATCAGACGGAGGCGGGGCTTTTAGTCCCCTTCGACACCTTGACTCAGACTCTGGATCTCAGGATCCAAGAGGACGGCGATCAAGTACTCATCAGAACCCCACTGGGCGAGATTACATTAGCAGCAGAGCGGTTACAGCCTCTAGCAGGTGAGCGTTACATCGCCAGTCAACTGCTGGTGGACTACTTGATGATCCAACCCCAGTTTGAGTCCTCAACGTTAACACTGGCCCTTGATGTGCCGTGGCGAATCGGATCGGGGGTGAGGGCTGGGGTGGATCCGGAGTTAACCCCTGATGTGGGACCGCCCGCCGCTGGAATTGCGTCTCTAGAGCAGCGGTTATCGTACACCCGAGAAGACCAAACCTCTGACTCCAGTGCTACGGCTAGTACAGTATTGAAGGGACGTGTGCTGGGTGGCTCGGCTCGTTTGCGCATTGAAAGCCGGAGTTTTGACCCAGGCCCATCAGATATTGAATTTGCCGAATACTTCTTACGATTTCAACAGAATCAGACGAGTTATCTGGTGGGGCGCCAATCGATCCGTCTGCACCCGCTGCTCGATAATCTCGATGTTGTGGGCGCTCAAATAGGTTGGACTAATTTAGACCTAGATCTCTTTCGACGTGATGGGCAAGCGTCCACCCTCTATCCTCGTCAGAGCCGGACCATTCGATCATTTACTGGGGAAGCCATACCGGCGGGTTTAGTTGAATTGCGCTTGAATGGACGAATTATTGCCACTCAACAAGTGGGTTTGGATGGCCTCTACACCTTCAATGATGTCAATCTACCGTCAGGCCAACAATCGGTGGTTGAAATCTTGATCTATGACCGCAGCAATCTCACCGTCCCCGTTGATATTCAAGAGCAGCGGTTTCAACTAGATGAGCTCCTCCTCCCCTCTGGTGGGACAACGCAAGTGGCCGGCGTCGGTGTGGGTCAGGATCAGCCGATCATCCAAAATGAAGCGGTGGGGTTCTACCAAGTCCGTCACGGTTTAGCCGATAATCTCACCCTTGAAGCCAGTCTGCTAACAACGAATGAAGGATCCCAAGCCCACAGCGGTATGATTTGGGGCCTCGCAGATAACTTTGTGGCGGGAATCGGGGTGGCGACGTCGAATGATGAGGTGAGCTATTCTGTTGCGCTGGATGGCCAGATCAATAAGTTGGATGTGCGGGCGTTAGCGGAGCTGATTCCCGAGAGCTTCTCTGACATCGGGACCACAGGAGAAGAGCGAGACAATAGCTTGAGGTTGACCTATCCGGTTGCGGATAACCTACGGCTAGAAGTCGTAGCTCGGGATCGACAAGACTCGTCTGGGGATGAATTTCAATATGTATTGCCTGGGGTGGACTGGCGGTTGGGTCAGATGTTCTCATTCCGGGCACGGCCTGATCTAGAAGGGATCTATCAAATCAACAGTTTGTTGAAGGTTACGGATGATCTACGGCTCAGTGTGGATGCGTCTGAGTCGACATTGACTAGTGTTCAGTACGATTTCACCCCCCGCACCAATTTGAATGTGTCTGGATTATTTGGGGACTTTGAGTCGCGCTACACAGCTGTGGTCAATCACCGGGGTCAGTCGATTGGGGATCCGTCCTTCCGGTTGGGTGCGTTCCTAGAAGAGGGATCCGTGGGTCCGGCGATCGGGTCAACGTTCCAGGTGGTGCCGGGGATCCTAGCGAGTGTGGACTATGGTCGGGCCAGTATCGATGGCAATAATCGCTTGACTGTGCGGGTCAGTGGGGCTGCATCCTTTGCCAGTACAGGGATTGTGCCGGGTCAGACGGATGTGAATGAGCGGGAGGGGGCCATTGCGGGACGACTACAGCTAGAAGCTCCGGAGGGTTTGATGGATCCGGACTTGGGTCGGATTACGGTTTCTGTGAATGATGGCGAGGGGATGGGCCGAACGGCAACAACAGATAATCAGGGCACCTTCACCATCAGCAATTTGAAAGAAGGGATCTACCGTGTCAATCTAGACTCCACTAATCTCCCTATTGAGCTATCTCCGCTAGAGTCTTCAGTTGTTGCTGAGGTTGCAGCAGGAGTGGTAACCGGGGTGACGTTTGTCGTGCGGCCTGAGTATGGTATTGCGGGACAAATTACGGATGAGTCGGGGCAACCGATTCCTGGGATCCCGATTGAGTTGCTCGATGATGATGGCAGCGTCAAAACGTCCGCCTTCACTGATAACTTTGGCTATTATCGGATTGATGGGATCCCTGTGGGTGACTATTCTGTCCGAGTTGCCCCGGATGCACTGCCTGATCGATCCCTCATTGCGGTTCAACGACCGATTCAGATTTCAAGTGACTTCATCTTTGGCCAGGATCTGCAGTTACCCGTATTCCTGACTAAGGATGAGATCGAAGCACTTTCCTATGCTGGTCCCTAGAGCTGCCGTGGGCACAAGGATCCGTCCTACAGTCGTTCCGGAACAGTCTATGGGTTCCACAGAGCACGTCAAGGATCCCAATTTCGACTCTTAGCCCACCTGCCGCCACCGTGTCACCATCCCCCCGAACCAGTGAGGCCGCATCAAGATCACCGTATCAATCACATGGATCACTCCATTCTCGGCTTCAATATCCGGCGTCACAATCGTGGCATTATTCACCTCTAGTGTTCCACTCGGATCCTGATGGAGATCTAGACAGGATCCTTCTAGAGATGTCAGTGATGACTGAGTCTTCAACTCGTCAGAGTTCAAAGCCCCTGCCACCACGTGATAGGTCAGGATCCGGGCGAGCTGCGGTGGATTAATGACCAATGTGTCGACCGTCCCTGGTGGTAACTTGGCAAAGGCCTCATCGGTGGGTGCAAAGACCGTGAAAGGGCCGGGCGACTGCAAGGCCCCCACAAGATCTGCTACTTGAACCGCTGCGACCAAAGTCGTGAATGACCCTGCGCCTACGGCAATATCCACAATCGTCGCCATCGTGATGTCCTCTGATATCCTCTAAGGATCCTTGTGCT
Source organism: uncultured bacterium (assembly GCA_964443615.1). Classification (GTDB taxonomy): domain Bacteria; phylum Cyanobacteriota; class Cyanobacteriia; order Thermostichales; family Thermostichaceae; genus CAYSWV01. Next base: position 35,266 of record CAYUEE010000028.1, read on the forward strand.
GAACTGAGTGTAAACGAGAGTAAAACCTAAACCCCGTTACCGGTAATCCTGAGACTGAATGGCGGTTAACCTTGCGGCTTCACGGATGCCATAGTCTGGGCGACAAAAGCGGTCTAACTGTCCTTCAAAGTAGGCTCGATTCGCTTGCAAATGATCAGGATTAGGATCATCTAGCGGATATAAAAAGGCGGCTCGTCCAGCTTGAATAACAGCGGAGGTGACACAATACATCGACCGTTGAAAACTGATGGCTAATTGGATCAATTTGTCCGACTGACCCCGACAATGCTGAGAATAATACTCCTCTAGATATGGCGGTAAAAAGTGGTACATATCCTGGTGCAGAAGCGTTGGTGGAATGCCAGCGGTACCGACGGGGAACTTATCAGCATAGAGGACACCATAATGGAAATCATCTTGATTTGTTGGCACCTGATTGGCACGAGCATTGTAAGACTTCGTCCCTCGGAAAGGGGATGTTCGATAAAACACAGCCTCGACGTAGGGAAAAGCCGCTTCATACAACCAGGTAAATCCTTTCGATTTGGGGATAATGTCGTACCATTCACCTCGGATATTGACGCGGTGATAAATTGGGCGGCCGGCAATGGCAAAGATACCGTTGACGAGGAAATCCATCGCTTCTGGGACGCTAGAAATAGCGCCTTCGTCATAGCGATCCGACATCTCAAAAAAGACTGGGGCCATCACTTCCCAAAACAACCCGAGATTACTGTAGTAGGAAAGCTGCCGCACCTGCTCCAAAAACATATCGGGGAACAGAGTGTAGAGTCCTAACATAACTGGATTGGATTGAAAGTAAGCCCGAATCGCCTTATCTGCGTTGGCTTTATACTCATCAGTATCTAAATAGGGATCAAACTCACCGCCCATATTGCGATGCCACAGCATAGCCCGCATACAGATTTCGGCGAACTCCATATTGATGCGGTCATGCCAGAGGTGGTGAAACAGCTTCGGCATCGGGCGGGTCTCACCCTTGCGGATAAACTCTAACAATTCGGGATGAGCGGTTGCTGGTCCTCGCCAAATTCTTAAATCAGCCGTATCCCCCGCATAGTGGTTAGGTAAATCCAGATACTCTTGCGGTAAAAAGTACTTGAAAAAAGGCAACGGATCCAGAAACACATGTTCTGCGATGTAGAGCAAATCCCGCCAGTAAAAGTCCATCGGCACGGCATACGCCTTGTAGAGGCCAATGATCTGCATCAGATTTTCGGGCGTGTCAGGTAGCATCGCTCCACCGGCTTCTAGTCGATGGATCACCTCAGCAAAGGGATGGTGGGAAGGAGGTAATTGAGTTACGGGTTTGGTTGCCGTTTCTAACATGGTCGAGGTCCCTCAAATAATCGGATCAGTTGTCTGATTGAGATTGAAAAGCGGTGTAGATCCTGAGCCTCACTCAAGGGTCGGCGATGGTGGCTTCAGAGAAATCATCGTTGCGGTGTCTTCCATAATGGGTTGAGTTGTCCTAGCAACGGTCACACTAGTCTGAGCCGCTAAGCTATCGCTCCACCGCACCATCCACGTCGGTTGGATCCCCAGAAAGACAATCAGCGCGGCTAAGACTAAACTCGGGATCCGTTCTGGCCAAGTCACCAGAGGATAGTAGGCGGTCTGATTATCCAATTTGCCAAAACACGTCCGGTTCAACATGATGACGAAATAAACGGCTGTTAACCCTGTCCCAATCACACCGACTAGGGTCTGCCAGGGGTACACCTGATAGCTCCCTTGGAAGATCAAGAATTCAGCCACGAACGACGCTAACCCAGGGATCCCTGCACTCGCCATCCCGCCCAGGATCAGCAACGCACTCACCAATGGTAAGCCCCGGATGGGATTCAATAGGCCATTCAAAACATCCAGCTCGCGTGTGCCTACCTTCAGTTCAATCAAGCCCACCAAATTAAACAGGATCGCCAGGATCAAGCCGTGAGTCACCATCAAGGCCACCGTGCCCACTAAGCTCACATGGGTCGCAGAGGCACAGCCCAGCAGGATATACCCCATATGGCCGATGGAACTGTAAGCCACCATCTGTTTAATATCTTTCTGAGCAATCGCGGCTAAGGATCCTAACGTCACACTCAAGGCTCCCCAAGTCGCCAATGTGGGGGCTAAGGCAGACCACGCATCAGGGAAGAGCTGTAGACAGAAACGAATCAATCCGTAGGTGCCCAACTTTGAAATAATGCCTCCGAGCAGGATCGAGACAGGGGCTGAGGCGGCCCCATAAGCATCGGGTAACCAGGTGTGCAAAGGAATGAGCGGGATCTTGATGGCGAAGGCTAACAACAGAGTCAGCATCACCCCAATTTGCACGGGCAAGGCTAAGCCTGCCGTGTTGAGATCCTGAAGGTCAAAGCTCGGTGCCGATGTCAAAACATTCAGCGCTAGGAACCCGGCCAGCATCAGAATGCCTGATATCGCGGTGTAAAGGAGAAATTTGAAGGCGGCATATCCGCGTTGCGCCCCACCCCAGACGGAAATCAAGAGGTAAAGCGGGACTAACTCAAGTTCATAGAACAGGAAGAATAGGAGTGCATTCTGAGCAATGAAAGCCCCTGATGTTGCGGCATTCACCACTAATAGCAGACTGTAGAACAACTGAGGTCGCAGCACCGTCTCATTCACGCTGTAAATCACAATGCCAGTGAGCAAGGTGTTTAGAACAAGGAGCGGCAACGATAAGCCGTCGAGACCGACGTGATAGTTCAAGCCAATAGACGGGATCCAGTCAATCATCTGCTCGAACTGGAGAGCCGTGGTGTGTAACTCGAACTGAGTAAGTAACCGAATGATCAAGATCCCTAGGGCCACTAGGATGACGACCAGGATCCTACGAATCTGCTGGAACGAGAGGCCTCCGGGCCATAACCCAATCACCATACTCCCCACCAGAGGGATCCAGATAAAACTACTCAGCATGTCACCTCCCAATCGGACCATCACGGCTGTCTACAAGCTTGCTCAAACTTTCAAATGAACACTCAAATGCACACTCTCTTGCTAATGCAACGCTGACCACACCACGATGGCCCCCATCGCTAACGCTCCCACCAAAATGGTCAACATGTAGGCCTGAGTTCGTCCGGAAACGGTGTACTTCAAAGCTTCCCCCCCCGCCGTTGAAATCAAGCCCACTGTGTTCACGGCACCATCAATGAAGTACCGATCTATCCAGGCCACGACAGTCGCTGCCAGACTCACCAGCAAGACGACGGTCCCCCGATAAAGCCGGGTGGTGTAGAAAGCATTGGCCAGCACATCTTGGACCTGGCGGATGGACGGGTACGAACTCAGGAGGTCCGTTAATCGAGGGGTTGGCGCAATGTAGAGATAGGATCCTAAGGCCAGTCCGGCCACGGTGGACCCCACTAAAATCAAACTTGACGAGCTCACCACGGCTTGGTGTAGAGAACCCAACAGTGAGTCTGGATCCGGTAATAATTGCCAGGTTTGGAGGACTAAGGGTAGGTGCACTGCAAACCCAGCCAACAGCATCATGGGGACAACCATAGGCCACAGGACCTCCGGTGAGCGTTCCGACATGGGTTTGACGGATCCTGACCAAATCAAGCCAAAGACGCGCATCACATTCAACGCCGTGCCCGCACTCACCAGGGACACAACCCCCAGTAATAGAGGCTGTGTTGAGACTAACGTGTCGGCTAACTCTGCCAGGGGCCAAAAGCAGCCAAACGGAGGCAGCGCCACTAAGGTCAACCCTCCAGCGAGAAACGCTAGGCCTGAGATGGGTCGTCGAGACCATAATCCACCTAACAAGGTGATATCTTGAGTCACGCTGTTCCAGACAACCGTTCCAGTAGCCATTAACATCAACGCCATGGCAATCGCATAGGTGAGCAGTAGCAGTAGAGCTGTATCGGGGAGCCCCACACCCACCGCAATAAAGATGAGGCCTTGATACGCATTAACGGCATACGACAACGCCCGTTTCACATCCGTTTGGGCAAGCGCAATCGCTGTTCCACCCAGCGTAGAAATCACACCAATCGTAATCGCAACAGTTCTGACGACGGGCGATAAATCTAATAGGGGCTCCAGCTTGATAAGGACCCAGGCTCCCGTGGACACGACGACCGCATTCCGCAAAATAGTGGAGGGAACCGGCCCTTCCATCGCTTCATCGAGCCATAAATGCAAGGGGAATTGAGCACACTTACCCATCGGTCCTGCAATCAGGGCTAAGCCCACCCAAGTCACTAGCGCCGGATCCCCTGTAAACGAGTTCACCCAGCTGGTAATGTCATTAAAATTCCAACTGCCGACTAGTGGATAAACCGTAATCACACCAATCAGAAGGAGCAGGTCGCCGACCCGCTTGGTTAAGAAGGCATCTCGCGCTCCTGTGACCACTAGCGATTGGTTGAACCAGAAGCCCACTAGTAGGTATGTGGCCAAGGTCAGGATCTCCAAGGCGACATAACTGAAGAAGAGAGAGTTACACAGGGCTAAGCCGCACATCCCTCCTTCAAAGATTCCTAGCAGTGCGAAAAAGCGAGCCCAGCCCCAGTCATTCTCCATGTAGCCAACGGCATAGACCTGGGTCAGAAGATTCAGTATCAAGACCAACACGCAGGCTCCGACTGAAATCTCGGAAATCTCTAACGGAACGCTGAGGTCCAGATCAGCCACCTGGAGCCAGGACAACTGCATCGTGACGGCGGGCTGATGCCACACCAGGATCCATACGGCAAAGCTGTGAATCAGCGCAACGAATGATAACAGGATATTGACGTAAGCTGCCGGTCGTGGTCCTGTGCGTCGTGTCACACCTGGAGACCATAGTAGGGCCGACATCCCACCCACCAGGGGATAACAGGGAATCAGCCCGACACTATCTAGCCAAAATTGCCCCATCCTCGTGCGCTCCTGTTGAGTACAGCTCCTGACAAACGACAACAAAACGTTACGTTTGCAACTTCTCCCTAGTATTCCATTAACCCATCAATGCGATCTTTTGCTTTTCTGAATGGCAAAGATAGGGATGACCAATAGTCTACCAGTTGACCCCCTCCCCTTCTGCCGTTTTCCTCTTGCCCTCGGATAGTCAATTGTTGAGGGTTTTAGTCTGTTATTAGGAGGCAGGAGTCAATCGCTGAGCGGCAGGCGTCAATAGCTGAGCGGCAGTGGGTCAATTGCTGAGCAGCAGGAGTCAATCGTTGGGAGGC
>CAYUEE010000029.1:0-18372 GCA_964443615.1 uncultured bacterium
CACCCCTAGCGGTTTTCGAGACCGCCGCATTCAACCACTCTGCCACCTCTCCAGGTTTGGCCAGGGATCCATTTTGGCATCCGCCTCTCAGCAGGACAAGTCCTAAGTCTTCGCTTCCTCAAGCCTCTGACCAGGATCCTGGACCGATGTAATCAGCGCCACTGCTAACCACCACAACATCTGGACTTGCGGGCGATACCAGATGGTATCCACTAAACCATGAGTCATAATTCCGACACAGGAGGCCAGACCGGCAGCAATCCACAGACCCTCCCGCTCCCGGAGCCGCAGCACATGGATCCATCGTTTGCCGCCATAGACAATGAGGACAAGGAAAAACCAGAGGTAGACAGTCAGTCCCACTAAACCCGTTTCAGCCGTGACTTCAAGAGGAACAGAGTAGGCCCCCAGCGCACTGTAATTCGGACGTTGATACAGCGGATACACACGGTTGAACGCATCGTTACCCGGACCAATCCCTAGGATTGGAAAGTCTTTAATCATGTCAACGACAGCTAGCCACACGTTAATCCGAAAGTTGTTGCTAGAGTCACTTCGACCCGCAAACACACTCAGGATCCGTAATCGCAGCGGCTCAACTGTAACCACACCCGTCAAGAAGGTCAACGCGCCACCCGCAACCACTGCAGGCAGAGACCAGCGCCGCCAGCGCACCGGCAAATAGACCTTACTCCATTGCACCAGCAGGAGCACCACAGCACTCAGCCCTGCTGCTGCTCCGAGCCAAGCGCCCCGACTGTACGTCAATAGCAGACAGGCCAAATTCAGGAGTGTGGCCATCCCTGCAAGAGCTTTCATGCCCCATGAGGACCAATACCAGATGGCAATAATACCCAGGGGCAGGATCCCGACTAAGTATCCCCCGAAGAGATTAGGATTGAGCAGGTGACTGTAAACCCGTGTTGTTCCTGCAATCCCTGACTCAGGATCCACCCAAGTGGCCAATTCATCTGCACCGTAGAAATACTGTCGTAACCCGTAGACACTCAGCCACAAACTCCCTAACAACGACATGCCGATCATGACCGAGCGATAGGAGGGGCGTTGTAACATGTCGTGCCACAACAAAAATCCCAAGAGGTACAACGTAAACTTCAACCAACCATCAGAAGCTGCGTGGGGAACTGGAGAGAACAGCGTAGCCAGTGTCGTTATCCCCCAAACCAAACCCAGAGCCAGGTGAACAGGGGTCAATTGCGGTCGAAAACACAACCAGCGTGCTCCCAGTAAAGGCACCATCGCTACTAACAGGATCCCTAGCCAAGTTGTATTTGCCTGTGTAGACAGGCCTAAGTAGAGCAACGAAAGCACAAGACTGAGCGGATCCACCGCTTTAACCACCCAGCTAGCCGTCGCCCAAGGGGCCAGGATCCCAGACACCCGCCCGACCCAACTGGAGTGCCACCACTGATTGACCGGCACATCCCACAGCATCCATGCCCGGATGAAACTCACCATTGATCACCTCCTGTGTATTCATTGCCCAACTGATGGTCAGGATCCTTTAGCCTACATGGATTGAGCCTGGAGAAAAGGGGGCAAGACTTAAGACGCTTTGCGCACAGGAGGAGCTGCTGCTGCACCATAGTTGACTCGACAGCCAATATTGAAGAGACTCGATCCACACTCTAGAGGAACGACTTCGTCATTGAGCATGGCACTACAACTAATGTACTTGTCATCATTGGTGTCTTGAAACATACATTCAATTGGGGAGGCATCAGCCTTAGATGACCAAACGTTCATCCCCAAATCCGCCATGAGATGGCCCCAGGAAAAAAACAGGATCCCTGTCCCCAGTAACGCCACTAGAACTAAGCCAAGGAGGACTTTCCAATTCCGCACCGCGTCAAACATCCGACTGAATAAGGAAGACGTGGAGTCTTGGTTTAAGGTTGGGTCAGACATCATTGAAGGCCATTTAACAACACAGACTATCCTAACTTAGCCCTCTGTCAGCTCGTTTCTGTCAGCTCGTTTCTGTCAGCTCGTTTCTGTCAGCTCGTTTCAGAGGCATCTCCCCATTCAAACCACAGGTAACATTGAGACTCGATAATTAAAGGACTTTCAAGAACATAAGAGGATAAATGAGGTATTCCAAGTAAAACAATCTCCAAATCAGCTGATAATAGCCTGCTATAGACTGTTTATCCTGCAAATCTGTTCTCGACTTCATCCCCCATAGGAGCCCTAATCCTGCTGTATGTAACCCCACTAGGATCCATGGATTAGGATGAGGCAGGAGCCATAGCCCCAGCCCGATCATAGTGACATAGCACACACTGAGAATGAGGATGGATCCGTTGTAGACTGTTTCGATCCCAAGGGTTAGAGAGAAAGTCGAAATCTGGAATTGCCGATCCCCTTCAGTGTCAGGAATATCTTTGAAAATAGCGATTACGAGACCAAAGATGGAAATGAAGACACTCAATCCAACCAGCTCAGGGGTGAAGAGGACGGATCCTTGAATCACGGATTGAAAGTGGGTGAAAAGACCTAAGTTCACAATCAAACCACGCACCACGTAGATGCAGAGGGCTGCTGTTGTGGGAAATCGCTTCAATCGAATAGGAGGGAGAGAGTACGCTGTCCCAATCAAACCGCTCAACACAACTGTCAGGATCAAATAAATCCCCCCTAACCCAGCCAGGATTAGACTGGCCACCCCCATAATCACCACAATCGCCAGCCCTTGGGCATAGGATAGCGAGCCTGCCGCCAACGGGAGATGGGGCTTGTTGATCCGGTCAATGTCGATATCAAGTAACTGATTCAGACCCACAATGTTAATATTCATACATAGGCAGGCTACTAAAGCTAGCGCCAGAATGAGCCAGTAATCCGACCACTGGGTCCACTGCGGGAGAGCTAGAATAAACAACCCCAGTAGGCTGACTGTCGTTCCATAGATTGTGTGAGGGCGAGAAAACTGCCAGAGCGCTTCCAGTGTCTTCAACATTTCACACCTCCTAATGTCCCTTCACACCTGTGAGCACCCCATACTGGATCAATCCTGAGGCATACCCTTGCGACATCAACGGTAAGGCCAGAGCGCCTTGAATGGTCATCCACCCTTTCGACAGCACACTTATGATCACACTTGGATCCAGGGCAGAATCAATCACCAAATCCCAGAAGGGTGCAACCTGTTGCGACCACTCATCCGTTTGAATCTGTGTCAGTCCTAACCCTTGGGCAATGGTGATGTACTCAGGTAAGCTTATGATATAAGGCAGATAGTAGACAAAATAGATAGCCTGGAGGTGAAGGTAGTCTAGCGGAGACAAGGATCCAGGTCGATGACACCAGGTTGCCATCAGTAACCGTCCGCCAGGTCGTAACACGCGGTAGCACTCCTGAAGAAACTGCCGCTTATCAGCCATATGTTCACCACTCTCCAACGTCCACACGAGATCGAAGGTCTGGTCAGCAAACGGCAAGGATAATGCATCAGCCACCAAAAATGTTGTCCGGTCACTTAACCCGTGGTCATAAGCTCGGGCACGGGCACGATTAGCTTGGACGGGGCTGAGGGTAATGCCTGTGCCTCGGGCTTGAAAGCGCCGGACCAGATCCAGTGTGCTCCCCCCTATGCCACAACCGACATCCAAGATATGAGTTGCCGCTCTGACATCTGCCCAGGCCAGTAACCTGTCAATTAAGTCAATTTGGGCCTGACGACGATCCTTTTGGACCTGGCCTGACTCGTAATAGCCATGGTGCATATGTTCACCCCAAACCTGTTCCCACAGTTGAGATGAATCATCGTAAAACGTCTGAATCTGTGATTTCAGAGGCGTGGGGGTGGATAACACGTTGGGGGAATCAGCTGGCATGGCACTCTAGAGGCAAAACCTAAGGACTAGACTATCAGCTCGCAGTTTAGACCACCTCGGGGACCCGCGCTTCTAAATCCCGGAACAACGGTGTGCTGAGATAGCGCTCCCCAAAGCTAGGCTGCATCATCACAATTAATTTATTTTAATGTTCTGCTCGCTGCCCCACCCGGATGGCTGCAGCCAGGACCGCCCCTGTCGAAATGCCGGATAAGACCCCTTCCTCCCGAGCTAGACGACGACCGTAGTCCATCGTTTCATCATCGTCCACCGTCACAACTTCATCAATGATGTCCCGGTTCAACACATCCGGAATAAACCCAGCCCCGATGCCCTCGATGCGATGGATGCCAGGTCGCCCACCACTCAACACTGGACTGTTCTGAGGCTCTACCGCCACGATATGCACAGACGGATTCTGTTGCTTCAGATAGTCCCCAACTCCTGTGAGAGTGCCACCAGTGCCCACACCTGCCACAAAAATGTCAACGGTGCCATCTGTATCCTGCCAGATCTCCGGTCCAGTGGTCTCGCGATGGATCTTAGGGTTCGCCGGATTGCCGAATTGACCCAGCATGAAGGCATTGGGTGTCTTGCGCACAATTTCCTCAGCCTTCCAAATTGCCTCGCCCATCCCCCCACAGCCGCTGGCTAGCTGAACCTCTGCCCCGTAGGCCTTCAGTAACTTTTGCCGCTCGATACTCATCGTCTCAGGCATGGTAATAATCAACTGATAGCCTTTGGCTGCAGCTGCCATTGCCAGCCCAATTCCGGTATTGCCCGAGGTCGGCTCCACCAGCACGGTCTTACCCGGTTGAATCAGTCCTGCTCGCTCCGCCTGATCGATCATGCTAACCGCAATACGATCTTTGACAGAGGCAGCTGGATTAAAACTCTCCAGTTTCACCACAATCGACGCCAGACATCCCTCCGATTGCGGGATCCGATTCAACCGGACCAAAGGGGTGTGACCAATTAATTGGGTAATGTTATCGGCGATATTCATGGGACCTGAGTTGAAGGAGGCTGGACTAAGACCGTATCACCACCGAGGCCCTAGCAGCATCAGCACAGTCTGACGTATCTGCATTGACATAGCTGCGTTGACAGAACTGCATTGACAGAACTGCGGCTGTGTGATGAAGGTACTTTGATGCTAGTCGATGTCAGCCCAGTGACAAGACAGGATCCTAGACCTTACGAGAGTAATACTCAACCACCAGCAGTTCATTGACAGGGGCGCAGATCTGCTCACGCGGCGGCAATTCCTTAATGCGTCCCTTGAGGGTATCGCGGTCGAACTCCAAATAGTCGGGGAGAAACAGACCAGGATACTCGGCATACGCCGTGATCAATTTCCGTGAGGCGGGCTTATTGCGCACGGTTAGAACATCGCCCACTCGGCAGTTATAGCTTGGAATGGTTACCTTACGACCGTTGACAAAGATATGGCCGTGGTTGACCACCTGCCGTGCCGCTGGGATCGTGGGAGCCATGCCCATCCGGAATACGATGCAGTCAAGCCGCATTTCCAACAGCTGCAGAAGAGCGAGCCCTGTGGATCCTTTAACCCGACGAGCCGCCTTCATATAGCGCAGCATCTGCCGTTCAGATACGCCGTAGTTCAAACGGACTTTCTGCTTTTCTTCCAGGCGCAGTGCGTACTCTGACTTCTTCTTGCGTTCCGCCCCATGCTGTCCGGGGGGGTTGGTATTCTTGGGACGTTTTCGGGTTAAACCAGGCAGATCTAGCCCACCAAAACGACGCACCACTTTCAATCTCGGACCAGTGTAACGGGCCATGCCACTCCTTCTCCCAGCTCTGTATGATTACGACAATAGTTAACATCAAGAATATGGCGATCTACTACTATACAGTGCGCTTGACGAATCGGCACCCCGTGCTTGGATAAAAAAGGCCAAAAAGGATAGATTCTAACTGAAGGAGCAAACAAAGGAACCACCCTGGACTTAGGCCTGTGCAAGGAGCCAAAGGCTGGCTTGACGGAAGTTGATGTCGTAGTGTCTCATTGGTGGATGGTGCTTTGGATCCGTCAGGTTACTAAGTTCGTCAGGTTACTAAGAAGGTTACTGTGCAACTTCGCATCTATGTTCCGCCCCATCCTCTAATCAAGCATTGGCTGGCTGTTGCTCGCGATGCTCAGACTCCAATGCCGCTGTTTCGGACGGCCATGCAGGAGTTAGGCCGCTGGTTGACCTACGAGGCGATGCGGGAATGGATCCCGTCTCAGGCCATTACGGTTCAAACTCCCTTAGCAGATGTCACCGCTGAAGTCATTAATCCAGAGCTACCCGTTGCCATTGTGCCGATATTGCGAGCTGGGCTGGCTATGATTGAGGGTTGTCAAGCGTTGTTACCGCTAGCACGGGTCTACCATGTGGGGATGGTGCGAAACGAAGAAACCTTAAGACCAAGCTGTTACCTCAATCGCGTGCCGGAGACATTAGACCCACAGACTCGGATCCTGATTCCAGAGCCCATGTTGGCAACAGGGGGAACCCTGGTGGAGGTGATCCAGGATCTAGTGAACCGCGGGGCAGATGTCAGCTTGATCCGGGTTGTAACTGCATTAGCGGCTCCTCCAGGTTTGCAGGCATTGGGTGACCGCTTTCCATCTCTCCAAATTTATGCAGCCATGATTGATGATCGTCTCAATGAGCAAGGCTTTATCGTGCCAGGGTTGGGGGATGCCGGTGATCGGGCCTTTGGAACGCTATGATTATTAGAATACTATGAATGTTGCAATGCTCTCAGCTATCAGACTGCTCTCAACTAGAGGGATCCCTCAGCGCTATCCTGCCTGTGCTGATTGTCGATAAAATGATAAGGATCCTCTCTAATTTCGACTGCCATCGTGCATTTGGGTCAGAAGACCGCTAGACTACCGCCGTAGGTGGCCTGAGGAGCGAACTAGGGCTCGTTGTTCCTTCCCATTACCTTGTCCCAGGATCCTATGATGATGTAAGCCCCAGGCCAAAGGGAGACAAGCCTTGTCCAAACCAGATGCTGTGGGTATCAAGATTGTGTTGACTGGCCTAGACGGCAGCTTGTTGGATCCTCAAACCAACCGTTTTGGTGCGGCTCGGCAAGCCTTATCGGCGTTAGAGCGTCGGTCCATTCCGGTAGTATTGATTACTCATAAAACCCGAGCCCAGGTTGAATTTATCCAGCACCAAATTCCGCTCGAACATCCATTTATTGCCGAATCAGGACTGGCACTTTACGTGCCCGAACATTATTTTCCCGAAAGTATCCTCGATAGTAGCTGGAGCTATGTCTCTCCCTACTACATACAGTCGTTGGGGTTATCCTATCCTGAGCTACGCCAAGTGTTGCAATCCATTCGGCCTCAGCTTGAGACCAATCTGGTCGGCTACGGCGATTGGACTCCGAGTGAATTGGCCTCCATGTTGGGCCTGCCAATTGATGAAGTAGAACGGCTCCAGCAACGCAGTTACAGTGAAGTTTTTACCTACTCTGGCAGTCCCCAGCAGTTAGCTGAGGTGCTCAAGGCGAATCAGGTGAACTGGCCTAACCATCAGTTTCATCTGCGACCACTCTCCCCGTCAGATCAGCTAGACCAATGGGTTTTAACTGCACCTGGGCTCCTCCTTGACACATCTGTGCAGCCTTTGTCCCAAGCGACGAGACTCTTGCTACAGTGCTATCAAAATCATCTAGGGATCCTGACATCTCTAGGGATTGGCAGTAGTCTCTGGGATTATGACTTCCTCCAGCTGGCTCACGAGCGGATTGTGTTGCCTGGTCCTTACCATGAACCCTTGTGGGCCCAGAGGTATAGTTTTCAGCCCAGTTCTCACAGAGATCCCTCTCAGGTAACGGCTCCGGAGCCGGATGAGCCCTCTAACACTCAGATAGCGATATCGGAAGAAGAAGGGCACTGGCGTTTGGCTGAACTCCCAGGACCTGAGGGCTGGAATGAAGCGGTGTTGATGTGGTTAGAGGATACTGATCATGGTGATGACTAAGGTGATGATGATGGTGACTCGAGGGTGGACTCTATCCGTTTGGGGTGCTGTGCTCGTTGTGGCAACTCAGTGGATAAGTAGTATGCCAGCAGCAGCTGGGGATGACTTGCTGACAGGAACGCCGTCTGTGCAGCAGCTCAAGGCAGATGCCATTCGCTATCAGGAGATGGGGTTCAATCAGTTGGCTGTGGAAGCCTACCGGAACGCGATTGACTTTGAAGATCGAACCAAGGTACTACCGAGTCAACGGGATCCGGATGTGCCGTTTAACTTAGGTCTGATTTATCTCAACCAGGGCCAACTCCAAGCAGCTCGGGATGTGTTTGCTCGGGCGGTAGAAGCGGATCCTGAGAACTTCAAGGCGCGGTATCAACTGGGTATGACGGAGTTACGTTTAGGCAATGAAGAGGAGGCTCAGGCAGAGTTGGAACTCTTGCTACAAGCCTCAGTCAATAATCCTGAGATGGAGGCTCATCTCAACATGGTATTGGACGAACTACCGTCAAAGCAAAAAGCAACGGAGACCGCGCGTTTATCTACCGCTGACGAACCCACCGAGGTGGCTGCACCGAATTCGGCCCCTGAGGATGTGGCGGGGGGTTCACCTGAATCTCCGGCCACAGTAGCCACTGACGAAACGATCTTGACAGCAGAAGAGGCAACGTCCTCACCCTCTGAAGAAGCGGCGGATCCGTCTCAAGCGCCTGTGATTCTCGATCGGCAGCGGGACTAAGCTGGAGTCTATTGCCTCATTATGGCTGCTCAACTGACACACCTCAAACTGCTGAGTCGGACACCAGATCGGTTAGTGATTGGCTGCCGGTCAGTGTCCTCTCAGGTGTTAGCGGTGCGGTCGGCTTTGGGCGTAGTGTTGGTGCTTGTGGGCCTTAGAGAGTGGTCGAGGTCTTGGGTGTTGGGGTTGAGTCTGGGCCTCGCAGGTGTCCTAATTGGGCTCCCTTGGGATCAAGGCGAGACGCTGGTAGTGGACAAAGCCAAGGACCAGATTCGGTTGGTGCGTCCGCGCGGGTACTGGCCCTTCACCGTAATGCAACAAACGTTGTCGGATGTGGCGGACGTTCAGGTGGCGCGAGAAGCAGTGGATCGTTATGCCGAAGGGGCGATGTCGTACCGCTGTCAGGTACAGTTGGTATTGAAATCCGGCGAAACAACGGTCATTGGAGATTACACCAGCCAAATATCTGAGACCCCCCGAGAGCTCGCCCAAAAAATGATTAAATGGATCCGTCCTTACCTCTAATACATCTGACTGCTCAGGCAGGGATCGAGGGCAATGGACACCAAGACCAACAACCAACCAGACGTTTTGGCGACGACGTGTTATGCCTCACTCTATTTTGACTGACGTGTGCGAAGGGATTGCTGATTGTGTGTCAGCCTGTCCTGTCGCGTGTATACACCCCGGTGACACTAAGAATGCCAAAGGTACAGACTACTATTGGATTGATTTCCCCGCCTGTATTGATTGTGGAATCTGCCTACAGGTGTGTCCGGTAGAAGGGGCTATTGTGACCGAAGAGCGTCCCGAGGTCCAGCGAGTGCCTCAGTAAATGAAGTTAATGGCTAGATCCACTGATCCTGAGGTTCTTGAGGACGGATCCCATAACCCTGTGTGTCCATTAACCCGTGCAGGTGTCCATTAACCCGTTCAGCCTAACCAGGGTCTGGCCACTAAATCAGAGACACCAGGGCAATAAAGCCGATGAAGAACCAGATTGTCGCAATCAAGGCTGCTGCGAACGCTAGTGGAGCTAGCCAAACAACTCGCCACCAATCTTGTTCGAAGGCGGTAGCAATAGCTATTAGTTCCGAGACCCAAAACCAACCGACGACCCCAAGGCCAAAGAGGGCGCCCCAAGGAGCCCCGAACGCCTGAGCTGGAGCGAGCAGCAGCCAGGGTAAGCTAGCAAAGCCGGTTAACGTTAATACAACGGGAAAACTGACATTTCGCCCCATTGCGTAGCCCAGTAGAGCCAGCAGCCCAGCCATAAACGTCCAACCGGCTAGCCCTGTTACAGTACTAGCTATGAGAGAGTCCAAGCTTTCCCAGCTAAAGCCAGATTGCCGTCCTGTATCCACCACATTGATGAAGGCCACCACGAGCACCGCTTGCCAGACAATAGGGGACTGCTTCAAGTAGCCAAAGGTATATCTCGGCATGAACCAAGCGCCAAACAGCGTGTCAAGGAAGGTGCGAGCAGGACGAGGTGTGTCGGACATGGATCCTACAAAAAGCGTTCAGGTTTTACTGTAGCTTAGGATGAGTTCAGGATCCTGGTGGTCTATAGCGAGTAAGAGCATGACAGATCCCGGCACAGAGCAGAGCTTATCGATAAAAACAGAAGAGCTCATCGCCGCTAAGACTGAGTTGAAGCAATCAATAAAAAGAGAAACAGGTGTCAGCAATCCTCTATGTGAATACCTATCGATACTAAAGAGTTTGATTTTGAACAAAAGAAGATTAAACGAGTTATAGTTTCTTTATCAATTCTGGCAAGAATTTTATCGCAAAAACTAGAGCACACAGTGCTAAGGGATACGGCAGACATTGAGTTGAAGCTTCGGCTAGCTGAATATAAAGCACATTTAGACATTATTCAAGAGTGGCTAGGAGTTTAGCATCTGTTTAGGTTCAAGAATGAGGGACTACACTTGATAACTTATGTGCTGATTACAAGGATCCCCTCCATCAAAGCACCAAGTTATGACATCATAAGTAAATCTCAGATCCTGACAGGATCCTGAACAGAGATCGTGTCTTACAGAGTGCTTACCCGTAGCGTCCACCATGAAACACACACTGAGTGCCCTTGTCCAGGATCAGCCTGGCGTTTTAACCCGCATTGCAGGAATGTTCGCGCGGCGAGGTTATAACATCGATAGTTTGACGGTGGGACCCACTGAACGTCCAGGAGTGTCTCGGATCACCATGGTGGTACCGGGGGACAATCACGAGGTGGAGCAGATCACCAAACAGCTGTACAAGCTAATCGACGTGTTGAAAGTGACTGACATTACGGATAGTCCCTGCGTTGAGCGCGAATTAATGCTAATTAAAGTTACGGCACACGCTGATACGCGGTCGGCCATTATGGATGTAGCACAAATGTTCCGCGCTCGGATTGTCGATGTAGCAGAAGAGTCGCTTACCCTAGAGGTCACTGGGGATCCGGGTAAAATGGTGGCCATAATCAAGATGTTATCGTCCTTCGGGATCCGAGAAATTGCTCGGACGGGATTGGTTGCGTTAGTACGGGAGTCAGGGGTCAATACCGAGTTTTTGAAACAGCAACCTGTTATGAGCTCACTCTAGAAAGCTTGTGTTAATAGTTAAACTGTTGTAACTGTCAAAGGGATAGGGCATGAAAGTCTGGGCAAAATTCAAAGAGCTATTGAAAGCTGATCGATTGAGGTCTTGGTTGACAGTAGGCCTGCTATGCAGCACATTGGTGTTGACCGCTTGTGGCTCCAGCGTACCTACCAAGGTTGTGAAGCAGGCCTTAACTTACCAGTTAGCAGACGCAGCCGGTGGGCGGCAGTCTCTAGTTGGATATGCAACTTTGCAAGCGCAGACAAAACTGTTATCGGTCTCTGTTCAAGATGATCAAGTTGTCAACTTGCCAACTGACGGATCCTTTCAAGTCGCCCACCAATTAACTGGATCCTACTCTTTGCAAGTGCGGCCTGTGAGGGGATCCACCTACAAGCGTGACCGAGAACCCTTTGAACTCATTTTGTCAGAGGTAGGTGAAGGCAAGGAGGCACGTTGGCAGTTGATGCAACCTCAGGATCCTGATAACTGGTCGGGCCTAGATTTCTCCTAACCAGATTTCTCCTAAGCAGTGGAGCTTCACAATTCGATCACGCAATTCAAATCAATAGAGCATTGAACCAAGACAAAGGCTGAAGCAGGGCTAAATTTAAAGATGACCCTGTTTCTTCGATCACTGTTTAGTCATTAATAGGTCCTAGTCATTAATGGGTCTAGGTACTGACAAGAGTATCCTGACTCGGTGCAGATTCAGTGGTTTGAACCGTCTCAGCCTTTGCATCCGTCATCACCTCAGCTCGGACAGCCCGGAACATACCAAAACGGCAGAGTCCTACCCCAAATGCAATTCGCATCAGGATCAAAGTCGGCACTTCACGGACTGATTTGACGAAGCCACGGATCCCATATTGAATCCAACCCTGAGGTCGTATGATTCCCTGCCAGATAGAATCGAGCCAACTGGGGAGGGTTTCCTGAGTCCAATCCGCTGTCTCAACTTCACCTTCAACTAGACCCGTGGCCTGTAATGCTTCCGCAAATCCTTCAATACTGGCAAACGCAGGATGAGACCACTGATCGAGCAATTGCCGCATCAGAGGCTGCTCCCAGGCACTCAAAGGATCCTGTCGGTCATCTCGTTGATTCCAGTCGGCGACCACTAGGATCCCACCCGGCTTCAACACCCGTAAGAGTTCGCGGGCAAAGATAGCTTTGTCTGGCATGTGGGGACCTGCTTCAATAGACCACACGACGTCAAAACTGGCATCTGGGAAAGAGAGGGCCATCGCATCATCAACCGCGAATTGAGCTGTCATTCCCTCAGTCGTCAAGTCTTGAGCCCGTTGCACCTGCTGAGGACTGATAGTGATACCTGTAACCTCGAAGCCGTAATCGCGAGCTAGGATCCGGCTACTGCCACCAATGCCACACCCAACGTCGAGTACTGTAGTCCCCTGGGGCAGGGTATCAAGGTGACTCCATCGCACCATTTCATGCACAAAGTCATGTTTGGCCTGGATAAACTCTTTGCGGTGGGGAGACGATCCATAGTGGCCAAGGTGAATGTGGTCCCCCCAGTAGAATTCGAGAATGCCGTCGTTTGTCCACTCATCATAGGAGTTGGCCACAGATGAAGCCGATTGATAAGTGCGAGCCGAGGTTAGGTAAACGACCAAGCCAACGAAAGTTGCGGCTACGGAGAGGCTCAGGATCCAAGGTAGTAAGTTCATTCCAATCGAAGTTGCGTTTTAATGGACAGTCAAGGGCTATCGAAGACAACCGTTGAGCATGAATGCACACTTCTTTACTATACTTCATGAGTCTTGAGGGGCTGGACAAGCCGGAGCCGGTCGGAAGCATTAAGCCCATGCCGGATCCTATCAAATGTTAGACAATCAAATGTCAATCAAATCAGCTGATGGTGACACCATGACACCTGGAGTCGCAAATGCAACAATAGGGACTGTCGAGCTGCCAAGCCAGTCTACATTAAAAACACAACAGCCAGATCAAGCTATACTTATCTCGATAATAAAATTTCACCAAAACAGATTTGTAACTCAGAAGGTATTGTTAGCCCACAAATCTATGCTCTCATTGAAAACCATAGTATGATTCGGACTTTTGAGCAACTGGTGAAGGTTCAATCTGAGTTTGTGATAAGGCCAGCTCGGAGATTGGGAGGGCGAAGGATAATCTTTAGCGAGTTCTGTGATTGGATTAGGATTTAAGAGTATTTGTCCACAACCGCTTTGTTCAGCACCTGCTTGAAAGCCTCTTTTTAGAGATACGGTAGTTGATTCAACTAAGAATGAGATGATCGGTAAGCTGAAACCCTTATCTGGCCTGGATTTGATGTACCACACTAAAGCGAATCACCTATATAGGTATCTCTAGCAGGAGTAATGGATATTAATCTTCCATATTGTTTGATAAAGTAAGTTGTTTGATAAAGTAAGGCTTGTGTTCAGATCCCTTGTCATATCTCCAAGCCTGTGGCATTGCCTTAACCATCTTCTGCTGTTGAACTCGCATCATAGAGCAGATAATTGAGCGCCTCAGCAAGTCGTGCTAGACCCTAGCCGAGAGTATTAAGGGTAGGCAGAGTCAGCATCTGATCCGCATCGAACTATCTGCATCGGACCATCCGCATCGGACCATCCGCATCGGACCATCCGCATCGTAGGATCAAAGAAATCAAACTTATGGATCGCACCTTATGCCTCTAATTCGTGTTCAAACCTCAATTTCAGCTCTGGATGCTGATACTACCACTAACCTGCTCCAATCCTTATCGGCCTCGCTATCCCAACATCTGAGCAAGCCCGAAACCTATGTGATGACAGCGATGGAAACCGATAGACCGATGACAATGTCGGGAAGTACCGGCCCCACCTGCCTCGTTGAAATTAAAAACGTTGGATCCATCGACCCCTCCAAGACTCAAGCCATGACCCAGTCCTTCTGCCAACTGTTGAGTGATCAGCTTGGGATCCCTCAAAACCGTATCTATGTCCTATTTGATGAACTGAAGCCAACCCTATGGGGGTGGAATGGCACTACGTTAGGCTAAGACTCTATTGGTTATCGTCACGCATCAGGATCCTTCACGATGTCAGCTCATCCCACAGCCCACACAGTCAAGGAAATCATCCATTACCAGACCTGCATTCACGTTCAAACCCGTGCAAAATGTTTCCACAACATCTCCGGATCCGTGGCTGCGGTGGTGCGAGAGGCCGGAGTGGAGACTGGGCTGTGTCATTTGTTTATCTGTCATACGTCGGCCAGCTTGGTGATCCAGGAGAATGCTGATCCAGATGTTTTGCAGGATCTCGAAACCTTTTTCCTGAACTTAGTGCCTGAAGATAGCCGCCATTACCGCCACAATGCCGAAGGATCCGATGACATGCCGGCCCATATCCGCTCAGTCCTCACCCACACCTCTGAAACGATCCCTATTCACGGAGGTCAGTTAGCCTTAGGAACATGGCAAGGGATCTATCTTTGGGAACATCGAGCTCACCGCCATACTCGTGATGTCATTGTTCATCTCACTGGGGCTTAGCTTCCATACTCTCAACGATGTGCTGAGCAATTCGAGTGGCAGCACCTGGTATCCCCATGCGACGCCGTCCGTGCTCGATTAGAGTGTGTTTAAAAATAGGATCCTGGTCCAACTGTTCAATTAGGTGTTGAATCAAAGTGGCGGCTGTATCCACTGAGGCAACCTGAACAGAGGATCCTAATAATCGAGTTTGAGCTTCAGCAAAGGCCGGTGTAAATTGAGGTCCATCGCCTGGCAGCGAAACGACAGGCTTACCCAACCCCACACATTGTTCCGTTGCCGTTCCTGTTGTCGCTAGCACCACATCCGCTTGGTGTGCACAGGATCCGAACTGTCCTTGAATAAGCTGGATCCGGTGCAGCTCAGGAATAGCATCCATTAATTGCTCTGCATCAAGGGTGGCAGAAATAGCCGCATACACTCTCAGAGATTGAGGTAATCGCTGGACAACCTGCATCATGCGTTGCCAATTCTCATAGGCTTCCGGTGGACGGGATCCGGGTAGAAGTAATAGGGTAGGCTGCTCAGGATCCGGGGGGAGGGGAGCATTGGCGGCCTCCAGTCCATCCATCATCGGGTTACCCAAGTCAAACGCTGGGATTCCTAGGGTTTGGAGAGCCTTCGTCGTCAGTGAATCTCTAGGGTAAACGCCCTGACAACGCGGTCGTCGCATCAGCCATCGTTCCCACGGCAAATAGTCAGAACAGGGCTGCAGCCACGGGATCCGATACCTCCGATATGGGCCATGTTCATCTCGCCAGTAGTAGTCCGACTTAGCTGTACCAACGAAACAGTAGGGAGCCCCACTCCACCACGCCATCAGCAGCACCACAATATCCCCCACTGCCAGCACCAGATCGACCTGGGCCCGTTGATGTCGAATGGCCTGTAACTGCCGACCGGTCAACGCCAGCAGCCCCCCTTGAATATCTCGCCACAATTGCCGCACGTCCGCATAGACAAACCCTCCAGACGGCATCGTTTGTGTGACATTGAGGATAGGAATCCCAACTGATCGATAAGCACGACCTTCCCCCACAATCGGCAGTGCAATCATCGAAACATCCTGGGCCTGAATTTGAAGGGCCACCTGACACGCAACTTGATCTTCGCCATGGCCATTACTCAAACACAGAATCCGAGGAGGACGAGACATATCGCCAGCACCAAAACTGGCCAAATCATACCGCCTAGTGGGCGTCCAGGATCCTGACATTGCCCCTCACTAAAACCGAAAGGGCCAGCGGCGGGTGGTGGATTTAGTGGATCCTTGTGAGAACCGTGAAGTGTGAATCATTCCGGCTTTCACGGCATCAAAATCAGGATCAAACTGTGTATGCTCGTCATAGACTGCCCTAGCCAAATTAGAGTCTTGCAAATGGATCCCTTGAAGATTAGCCGACCGGAGATCCGCCCCTTCTAAACGGGCCCTAAGCAAATCAGCGCCTACTAAGTGGGCACAACTAAGGTTTGCTTGCGTGAGGTTGGCCCCCCACAGGTTGGCATCGCGGAGATTAACTCCCCACAGATTGGCCATTTGGAGATTAGCCGCCCACAAATTGGCCCCCGATAAATCTGCCTCTGCGAGGATTGTTCCCACCAACTCTGCACACCAGAGATTCGCCCGTTGTAGGTTAGCCCCCCACAAATCTGTCCGATTGAGCGTCGCGCTACCGAGATTAATCTCAGCTAATTGTGCCCTACGCAGATAGCACCCTCGCAGGTCCAGCGCCGTAAAGTCTCGCTCCCCTGCTGCATATCGATCCAGAAGCTCTAGCCCAGCTGGATTGGTCTGATCCGGTTCTCGCTCCGAGAGGCGGCTAGGAATATCGTAGGCCATAGCATGTCATTACGGGTGTTTGCCAAGCATTAATATTACTTTAACCAAATTAGTAGTGCCATCACAGAAACCCAACTTCAACACAGTAAAACCCAGGATCTAGGTCCCAGGCTTTAACTGACTATCCAATGTCAACATCACTACTCTATGAGATAGCGATCCCATGAGATTTAAAGAACTATCCTCACTAACTGACAAATCGTCCCGCTAGTTGACTTTTTTTCAGCTCTACCGCAATTAACTCCAGCATGGGACGGATCCCGGTACTGTTTTGATAGGCTAAATCAACTCCATAGGCATCGCAGCTTGCTTGCGCAATCTTTTGAACCTTATGGGAAGTGTAGGCTGTTACCAAAATGACAAGATCAGCATCTCGAACAACCTCAGCCCGGTCTGACATCGACGTTACACTATCATCCTGGTTAAACCAAACTAGATTAACATCTGGAAGTCGCCGTGCCACATTCCGCTGCATCCGAGGATGGCCACCGAAGACCACCACTTTGCCTGTGATACCAGAATACTGGAAAGGTCGCTCCGCCTGACGACGATGAGATTGACGAAGCTGGGAGGGAGGCGTATTGGTCTTAAAGAAGTTGCTCTGCTGAACTCTCTGCTTCAAGGCAAAGTCTACCATCCGGTCTAGGGTAACTTCAATAGGGTGGCGGAGTTCAAGTACAGTATCTTTTGTATTGAGTTCATTAAGGCGCTCAATCAGATATTGCATCACCGTCTCCAGCACATCAATGGCGATCAAATCCTCCTTGTAGTCCCGGATATAAATCGCTAAATCACTTGCTTCAAAGTAATTCTCAGAGGTGTCAATCGTATGCAACAAATCCTGAAAAAGGTCCTGACGCCAGCGGTTAATTTCCTCCTCCATTCGTTGCTCTTCCACTAGCACCTGCTCCTCCCATTCCTTCTGCTGCTCTTGGATCCGTTCTCGCTCGAGTTCCTCCTCATAGAGCTGTTCAGCTAAAGGATAGGGATGTTCAATTTGCTCAGCCACCTGGTTTAGCTGAGACAATAAATCAAGGTAAACCGGGTGATCATCCCCCAATGAGCTACATTCTTCCAGCGAAGCTGTCAACTGCTCTTGCAGAGGATAGAGGCGCTGCCGAACCTGCTCACAGTACAGCTGCACCTTGTGCTCACGTTCCTTTTGCCGCTGGGCTTCTCTCTCTCGGCGCTTCTGTTCAGCCAGAGCTTTTTTTGCCTGCGCTATCTTTTCTGCAATCAGTTGTTCTTGAGTTGCAATGGGATCAGCCATAATAATTAGTCTTTAACAGGGAACTTCTCTATTATCTTATCGAAACCAGCTAACTCAGAGGCTATCACCCAAAGGATGAATCATCTCAGGCCATTCAGGAGATTACTACAGTAGCAGCCTTCTGAGTCTAGCACCACAGCTAAGGGAGCTAAGCAGCCTATCACTGAAAAGGCTAAAAGGGTTCATCTCAACAGGTAGATATTGATTGCTAAGGATCCTCATGTAACCCTTATTGACTCACTGCTCAGAGGCAGCACTGAGATCAAAACACCATTTGACACGCAACCACCAAACCAGGTAGAGAGACCTGGATCCGAATTTGCTTAGCTTGCCAGAGATGACCTGCCAGAGATTCGGTCTCTCAGAGATTGGTTTGCCAGATAAGGAGCTTCATCACCTTTACCTTTCCAACAACAGTATCTTCTATCTAGCACCGCCAGATACTGGCATCCGTTCTGAAGTTATCAGCGATCCTTATATCATCTGCCCTAGCCTTGCATCACCTACCTGAAGGTTAAACTGCCTAAAAATCTCCCAG
>CAYUEE010000029.1:18472-40380 GCA_964443615.1 uncultured bacterium
CTGCCCTAGCCTTGCATCACCTACCTGAAGGTTAAACTGCCTAAAAATCTCCCAGAGCAATCTAAGAGAAATAACTCTACCTGAGCCGCTCATTACCTCAGGGTAGCTAAACCCATAGTTTGGTTAGCTCGGTGGTGGATGAAAAGAACAGCATGAACTGTGGCCACCAATCCTCCTCTGATAACGCTCCTATTCAGAACCAATTAGGGCTGGTTTGAGAACCAGGTCCAATCCCATCATTGAAGTCTATTGACGATTGAATTGAAGGTCAACTTCAAGATGCTTCTATGAGTTCTCACAATCTACTGGACATGGATTTCAGGATCAAGCCATATTGCAAGTCATATTGAGTGTAGCCAGCCCTCAGGATAAACTCGACTGGATTCATCATCTTGACACTGGCATGACCATTTATGACTGGACTGTGATTGGGGGGGGCTTTGCTGGCTCGGCCCTCAGCTACGAACTTGCTCGCCAAGGATCCTCTGTCCTCCTCATTGAGCAGGATCAAGAGCTCCGAGGAGCGACTCGCTATACCTATGGTGGTATCGCCTACTGGAGTGGAAAGACAGCTTTGATGCAGCGATTGGGCCAAGCGTGTCAGGAGCGTTATCCTCAGTTAGCAGATGAGCTGGGTCATGCCATCGACTTTCGCTATCTTCAATTGGTGCTGGTCGTGCGGCCTGATGAAGAGATGGAAGCGGCGCAAATTCCATACAGAGACTGTGCTATCCCTCCGCAACCTATTGGACCCGCTGCCGCTTGTGATTTAGAACCCCATCTGAACCCTGAGGCCATTAGTGGGGCTCTAGTGGTCAAACATGGTCATGTTGATGCGGATAAACTTGTCCAAGCCTACCGTCAGGCCTTCTTGGCTCATGGAGGGCAAATTGATATTGTTCAAGCCACTCGCCTGAGCACTCCAAATTCATCACCACTTGAAGTCCATACTTCTAAGGGATCCTATCAAACTCATCAGGTGGCCATCTGTGCTGGGGCGTTCAGTCGGGCGTTGCTGCAGTCCACAAGCATTAGGATCCCGCTTTACTTCACCCATGCTGAGATTATGGAAACGGAGCCAGCTGAGCTACAGTTAAACACAATGATCATGCCTGCCCTGACTCGACGATTTGCCCTTGAAAATCAAACCAGTACCGCTGCTCAGGATCCGTTGTGGGATGAGCCAGGCCATAAACTAGCAGCACCCATTCTGGATCCTGGAGCCATTCAATTCCTCGATGGACGGATCCGTATGGGTCAGTTGAGTCGAGTCCTAACCGATTTAGAGGCTGAGGTGGATGCTATCTCAAGTTCACATCAGCTGCGGGAGCGTGTTGGAGCTTGCCTACCAGCCCTAGCCAACATCCCAGGGACTTGGGCTCGGTGCCGAGTGGCGTTTTGCCGAGATCATCTGCCCCTAGTTGGTCCCTTGAGAGAGTATCCCCAGGTCCACCTATTTACAGGATTCAGCAATCCCTTCACAATGGTGCCACCTTTAGCGCAAGAGTTCACGGCCTCGGTAGCTGGAGGTCTCACTGCGTTACCCAAGGCATTATCACCCTCTCGATTCAACTGATGTAGATACCCTGGGAATACAGATTCAGGCTCCACCCTATGGGTTACTCACATGTGGACTACTCTCACAGGGACTAGCCACATTCACCTTCAGCCAGGGATAAATATCTTTAACTGGGGCAGATGGATTCGAACCACCGAATGGCGGGACCAAAACCCGCTGCCTTACCGCTTGGCGATGCCCCAATAACCTGCGCTTAGACAGGATAGCCAGTGGAAATGGACAGTGTCAAGGATCCTTATATCCTGACCAAGTACCTTACCAAACTGATTTAACCGACTCAGTGAGCCCATTTCAAATAACTCCATTACAGATCCGCTGAGCCAGGCATAGGATCCTGCACAGCTCATGAGTTCGATAGATTTACTTTGATAGATTTACTGAGTTAGTGTACCTGAGTAACCTGAGCAGGTATAGGTGCATTATTAAAGGGATTCGGGGCTGAGAGCAAGGGCAAAATCTCGAAGAAATACGCCTTGATCTCAGGGCCAAAGTGAAGGACATCACCGCTTTTAAGGTAATGAGTAGCGACCCGATCACCATTAACATAAACCCCATTAGTACTGGAGCGTCCTTTACGATTACCATCAATCAAGCAGTAGGTAAATCCCGATCGAGTCGCTTGATTGGGCACTCTCACTAGATAGGCATGACGACGAGAGACGAAGCGGTTATTGATCCGGATAGCGTTTGTATTATCTCGGCCTACAGCATAGGCATCGTCCCGGAGAACATAACTGTAGGGTTTGGATGAGTGAAAGACCGCTAAGGCAAATTCTGGACGTAGAACGGTCGATTTCTTAGGTGAATCATCAAACAGACCATCACCAGGGGGGGACGGTGAGGCAGGTACCGATTCAGAACTGACGGCCTCATTGGCGGCCTCGAAGTTAGTAGTCTGCAACCTGCTAGCTCCTACCGCTAGGGTGAGTACTGGATCCCGTGACCCAATGTTATCAACATACTAACAATGGAACGCCCCTTGAGCATTCGTCCACGACTCGCTACTGTAGGTGAGTCTAGCCAATCAGTCCAGATAGGACTAGTCCGTCTGGGATAGGCATAGTTTTACACATCAACTGGCTGTTAGGTGAGGTCCTCCACATGGCTCTAGCTGCTGAATTAGCTGTTCGATTGGATGTGGCTACTGAGGCTGCTTTAGCGGCTGGATCCCTTCTGCGCCAGTATCGGCTGACGTCGTTTAAAGTTGAGGAAAAACGTCCTGGCGATCTGGTAACTGAGGCAGATCGGGCCTCCGAAGCGTTGATTCTCGCCACGTTGACGCGCCATTATCCTAATGACAGTATTTTAACTGAAGAGTCCGGTGATCATGGTGACAACCAAGGGAGCTTTCGCTGGGTCATTGATCCGCTCGATGGCACCACGAACTATGCGCATGGGTTCCCATTTGCGTCGGTCTCTATCGGATTGCTACACCAAGGAACGCCAGTACTGGGTGTTGTCTATGGCTTTTTCCATGATGAACTGTTTTGTGCCTGTCAAGACCAAGGATCCACGCTCAACCGTCGACCCATCCGAGTATCTGATGCAACTCAACTTAACCACAGTTTGTTAGTCACGGGCTTTGCCTACGACCGCCGTGACACTCCAGATAATAACTACGCTGAGTTTTGTCACTTCACCCATCTTACGCAAGGGGTTCGCCGCGGCGGGTCTGCAGCTCTCGACTTAGCCTACGTCGCTGCTGGCCAGTTAGATGGCTACTGGGAACGTGGTCTATCATCCTGGGATATTACAGCTGGGGTGGTGTTAGTTCAAGAAGCAGGGGGGCAGGTTACAGCTTACGACGGATCCCCTCTGAACTTGACCTCGGGACGGATCCTGGCCACTAATGGTCATCTGCATAAGGCCATGCAAACGGAGCTAGCGAAAGTCCGGCCTTTACAAGAGACGTTCCCAATGACAAGCTGACCCACCTGATAAACTGGCCCGCCTGATAAACTGGCCCGCCTGGTAAACTGGCCCAGCTAGTCAACTGAGCAGATCCGACTGCAAACGGAGAGGGTGGGATTCGAACCCACGGTATGTTGCCATACACAGCATTTCCAGTGCTGCGCCTTCGACCACTCGGCCACCTCTCCAGTATTGAGCTGTTATGCTTTAGGCTTCCTTGCCATTGAGCCTAGCTATCTTAGCAGACTCCCTGGCTAACTGCACCCCTTAATCTCAGCTTAATCGCTCTGGATGAATCAGGTCTAGACAGTAGATCCACTTATTTCACCAGTGTCCCGATGGCTTCCCCACAGACGGCTCGATAGATATTTCCACTTGTGGTTAGGTCAAACACGATAATCGGGAGCCCGTTTTCTTTACACAGGGCAATGGCAGTTCCATCCATCACACGGAGATCTTGAGTCAAAACATCTTGGTATCGGATCGTGTCGAATCGCTGAGCATCGGGATTAAGCTTCGGATCGGAGTCATAAATCCCGTCAACCTTTGTGGCTTTGAAGATGACTTCAGCGTCAATTTCCGCTGCTCGCAGGGCTGCTGTTGTATCTGTAGTGAAGAAAGGGTTCCCGGATCCAGCCCCAAAAATCACGACTCGCCCTTTCTCTAGATGGCGCATGGCTCGCCGTCGAATGTAAGGTTCGGCCACCTCTTGCATGGCGATTGCGGTTAGCACTCGTGTCGGGATCCCGGTGCGCTCCAGGGCATCCTGCAGGGTCAGAGCATTGATCACTGTCGCCAACATCCCAACATAATCTGCGGAAGCTCGATCCATCCCGCGTGCTGTCGCTTCCTTCAAGCCTCGGAAAATGTTCCCACCTCCGACCACAATGGCCACCTCGACCCCAGCTTGCACTAAACCCGCGACTTCATCAGCAATGGACTGTAAGACATCAGCACTAATTCCGTAAGCATTTTCTCCCATCAGGGCTTCCCCACTTAGCTTGAGGAGAATTCGCTTGTACTTCATGCTCCTACTCCATGCGCAGCATCTAATGAGTTGATTTAGGGTCGCTGTCGGTATTGACGGTCAAGGCCCTGCAATACCATATCAGGTTGAGGACAGTGAAATGTTGAGGTTAAACCAGGATTCGCAGCTACTTTTCAAATCAAGGCTTAGGCACCGGATCCCTATGGTGTTAATCTAGTTAGCCCACATATCCGATTCCAGCAGAACCAACATGGTCTTAGCAATATCCCTCAGGCGATGAACTAAGCATTATTAGGGAACCTGAGTAGAGAGCGATTCGGAAGAGTAGACTTAGCACCAAGAGCAAAGAGCTCAGCATCAAAGACATTGAAAAGGGTGAGTTATTGATTCAGCATTCTCGGCAAGATAGTGAGGATATTGAAGTCGCGATTGCCTGTCTACAGCAGACCAATTGTTCGAAATAATCAATTGTTTCCTGGAGCAGGGTTTGAGCTGGTTGTGCTCGCTTACAACCGGGATCCTATACTTCTAGTCCGGCGACGATCCTGAAGGATCCGAGCTAGCTTCAAACCGCTGAAATAACCGACGACAGATAAGATTGCCCCAATGAAAGTACAACCCACAAAAAGAGTCATGACCACCTCAAAACCTAAAGTCATCCAGTCACGTAGGTTCCCTCCTGCTAAGGCTGTGGCAGAGGCTGAGGATCCTAGGATCCAGCGGCCTACTCTGTAATTGAAAAAGTAGATCGGGACATACGTGAGGGGATTGCTTACTAGTGTTCCGAGTGCAGCCACTAACTTGTTGCCTTTGAATACAACGGCTAGAGATAGAGCCGCCAGGGTCTG
This sequence comes from uncultured bacterium, assembly GCA_964443615.1. GTDB lineage: Bacteria > Cyanobacteriota > Cyanobacteriia > Thermostichales > Thermostichaceae > CAYSWV01. The sequence goes on from CAYUEE010000029.1 coordinate 23,799, forward strand.
AAATCCAAAAATGGGGAAACATCCTGCGAAGATTCCCACCGCTAACCCACGAGCAATGGCCCGAGGTGTAGATTGAAGCCGGAGTAATCGCAAGTAGTAGTAGCGGAGCTGACGTCGCCATGATGGGGAAGACTTCGAGGGCATGCCTCAACCTCAAGTTCAAAAAGGCTCTGTACGCAAACGTCGTAACACCCGTTCAATGACCCATTCAACCACAGTCTCATTCAGCACGGGTGGTGTGACCTGCACATGCACATCCGCTTGAGCATACAAGGGGCGGCGCTCAGTTAACAAAGACTCCAATGTGGCCTGAGGATCCACAGACGCCAACAATGGTCGAGGGGTCGGATCTGCGTGGAGTCGAGCCAGGAGCCCTTCCGAAGATACATCCAACCAAACCACGACCCCATGATGCAGATAGCTCCAGTTGAGTGAACGCTTGACAATACCGCCCCCCGTCGCCACTACCAACCGAGTAAAGCTGGAGAGCTGGGCTAGCACCTCCGTTTCCCAGTCCCGGAAGGCCATTTCTCCCTGTTGTGTCAACAAGTCTGGAATACTTTGACCACTGACTTGTTCGACCAGTTGATCAGTGTCAAAAAACTGATATCCCAGTCGCTTAGCCAAATCGCGGCCCACTGTACTCTTACCCGCTCCCATCATCCCCACTAAAAACACGTTGACACCCTGCAGGGATTGGGCTCGTTCGTGGACAGACCCCATTATTGTCATGTCAACCTCTCAATTTTGTCCATAAGCCTTTTTCCTAAACCATTCTCGCCAACGTTTCTCGCCGACCCAGTCTTGATGGATCCGGACGAATCATCGACGAACTATCGACTAACTGATGACTAACCATTGATCTAACGGGACGACTAAGCTAGATTAAGCACCTGATTAGCCTAGTTTGTTCAGTCCTCCTTAATCCGGTGATCGTTCGGTCTACGCAATGTGTAAAGGGCGAGCTAATCAGAAGCAAGCTAGTCAAAAGCAAGCTTATGAGGCGAACTGATTACACCCGTGATGAGGCGTGAACAAGTATGGCCACTGTATCATTCTGTGATTCTTGGATCCCTGTACTGGAGGCTCAACTTTGACCCAATCGATTGATGCATCGCCTCAGGTTGACACATTTCTACAGGAGTTGGCGGCGATTCAGCAAGTCGGCCCGAAGCGCATTGCCATTCTGGGGAGTCGTCATGTTCCCATTGGACATCAATACCTGATCGAAACCTTAGGCTATGCCTTGGCCCTAACGGGGAATCGAATCCTGACTTCGGGTGCAACCGGTACCAATTTGGCGGTGATTCGTGGTGCGATGCGGGCAGATGTGAAATTGCTGACGGTGATCCTGCCCCAGAGCATGGCCAAACAGCCGAGTGAGTCCCGCTCTAGCCTGGAGCAGGTTATGCACTTAGTCGAGCATCCGGAACATGACCAGCTGTCGCTAGCTGAGGCCAGCCAACTGTGCAACGAGGAGATCATCAGTAAGTGCCAACAGTTGATCTGTTTCGCCTTCCATGACAGTTCGACCTTGCTGTCAGCGTGCCAGCATGCAGAAGAACAGCACAAACTAGTGACGCTCTTCTACTTCGATTAAGATTCGAGCAGGATTGACTGGTACTCGACTTTTATCTGTGATGTCCCCTACAGCTCTGGACCCGACGGATCGTATTATGGTCGCTCTCGATGTGGCCTCGCTTGAAGCAGCGTTAGCTCTAGTTGACCAAATTCCGAGTGTGCGGTGGTGGAAAGTGGGGCTTGAGCTGTTCTCCGCTGTAGGCCCCAGGATCCTTGGCGAATTGAAACAGCGTGACAAACTCATTTTCTTAGACGCCAAGCTGCACGACATCCCCAACACCGTTGGACGAGCTGCAGCGGTGGCCGCTAGTCATCGGGTCGATCGGCTCAGTGTTCATACGTTAGGTGGACGGCAGATGCTAGAGGCTGCTGCCCAAGCCGTTGCGGGCAGTTCCTGCCGATTGTTGGCCATTACAGTTCTCACTAGCCTCAGTTCAACCGAGCTAACCCAAGAGTTAAACATCAAGCTCCCTTTGCAAGATTATGTTGTGCAGCTAACTCAGTTGGCTCTCGATTGCGGCCTTAAAGGTGCTGTCTGTTCACCCCAAGAAGTCTCTCAGCTGCGCCAGCATTTCCACACCTTAGAGCTAGTGACACCAGGGATCCGTCCTAATCTCACTAGCCATCAAGATCAAGCCCGTACCCTCACTCCATCTGCTGCTTTTGCAGCTGGCTCCGACTATCTTGTCATTGGTCGACCAATTACCCAGGCCCCCGATCCTGCTCAGGCCTTTAGGGCTATCTGTCACTCATTGGAAGGAGTTATCGGATGAAGCAGTGGGGCATGGCTGTGGCGGGGATCTTGATAAGTTCAGGTTTGGCTCTGCAATCTTGGGCTCAGCCGTCATCAGTGTGTACAGCGAATCCTCACGTGTGGTCAGAGGCGATGACAGCACAATTGCCTTTGTATGCGAACCTAGAATTAGCTCGGGTTGAGGGTCGCTACCGAGTATTATTAGTTAGCGTGCCGGAGGTGGTGCAATTAACTTCAGATGACTTGCTTCTGCTAGGCGTTACGGATCCGGATGAAGACGTCTTTGAACTCTACTTCAGTACCATTGAGCGTCGTTTGGCGAAAGAAGGATCCGTGGAGATTCCCTCCGCTGAGACATTTGAAGGACGCCGAACTGATACTTTAAACTTAGCGTATCGGGCTTATGTCACGCGGTCGACCCGACAGCCCCAGTGGCGGTTATTCAGTTTGCAAGTCAAAGCCGAGAGTATTCCGACCCGTGATATCAGTGAAGGCGCCATTGCTCAAGCGATTCGGGCCTGGCAACGGAGTGGCTGTCCGCGTCCAAGCGATCTAGAGTTGTCTAGTGGCTCCCCACAGTTTTAAGGAGTGAGGGATGGCAGCACACTTGATAACAGGATCCCAACTTATGAGGATGGAGGGGTATGACAGCTCTCGATCCGTCCAATAAGCGGAGCCGATTAGGAGCAGCCAGTCGGGTCAGCGCTCGTCCACATCCTGTCAGTCTGGGGCTACTGGGTGTGATAATTACCACTCTTGTGATCTGGAGACTCCAGAGTCCTGTACAAGATGTCAATACCTACGTCCAATGGTGGCGAGCAACAGCGGCAGCCAGTGGGCTGACAGTCGATCCAGCCCAGGTCCTCTATCCCTCTGAATTACCGTTATGGCAAGGGGTCCAGCAGGGACTGGTTAACGTGCCGCTAGGGATCCCATCATTCCGAGTGTTGCAGGGATTCAGTTTACTCTGTAGCGGACTAGCGATTCTGTGGTGTTGGGGCCGAGGTAACGGGTGGTCAGCGGGATTATTTGCGTTAAGCCCCTGGTTTATCGGCTATGGACTGGAACCAACCAGTGAAGGGGTCGCCGGCTTATTGCTGCTGCTAGGTTCTGTTACACCACTGCCAGGACGATTTCTCTGGTTGGCGCTAGCCTGTGGCCTGACGGTGAAGGCTTGGTGGTTAGCGTGGCTCCTCTCGGTTGTCTGGACGATGCAGAGTTGGCTGACGTACCGCTTGCTAGGCATTTATCTAGTATCGGGCACGATTGCCTTGACACTTCTCGCTAGTCCTGACCTTATTTGGCCTTCCGTTAGCCTGAGGCTGCCGGCCTGGTCGGTCGAAACGCTAAGTTGGATTACACCGCTATGGATCCTACTCAGTTTGGTGTTGATTCGTGTAATCTGGCCTTGGGCTCAGCGAGATCAAGCTCTAATTGCTGTAGCCGCTGTCGTTTACCTTAGTGTAGCCATACCTTGGATCCTATCCACTCCTCTGGATCCGACTCGGACAATAGCCTTTATCGGTCTGATGCTTCTGCCTCTGTTGGCTTATGTGGCAGGGAGTGTGATCAGCGATATCTCACTCGTAACTTGGCGGCGTTGGCTGGGGATGCTGCTGCTACTTAGCTCTACAGCTCTGTCTTGGCAGTGGATCCAATCATTACCCCAACGCCATCTCTCTCTAACGCCGACCTATGCTGCTGCTGAATGGTTAAAGGTTCACCACCAAGCAATCGATACCCCTGTTATTGTGGATAGCGCTGCCATTGTTTACCTGGATGGTTTGGATCCTGTGAATCAACTCGGATCTGGAGCTGCTCAAGAACTCTATGGAGACCCGTTGCCATCCGAGGTCAATTGGCTCGTCATTAATCAAGCGGAATCGGAGGCTTGGAGCCAATCCCCCCTGTTAGCATCCCACCCTGAACTTGCGACCGACCAGGCATTGTCAGAGTGGGAATTAGTCTACAGTTATGTTTCAGAATCGGATCCTGAGATCACAGTGCACCGATGGTCCATCGATAGCCCTGTTGTGAGAATTTGGCATCGTCGTTGAAAAACCTTGAACCAGCCATCTGGGCTGAGCCTAGCGTTGCGTCGACCAATCGGCCGGTGCTTGATCCTCACTAAAGGCCATCGCGTAGAAACGACCACTTTTTCCGAAGACAGCCCAGTCGGCTATGTGACCTTGGTCATCAGTGTAGCGAGTAAACCGGGCTTTCAGGGGAATGATACGAACGACCTCTTCAGCAAAGTCTTTGTACACGCCTAAGTAATCTTGGGATCTAGGGGCAGACTGGTTCTCGCTCTGGATCTCAATCTGAAAGATAGTACCCCCATCATTAGCAATAGCTCGGACAAGCTCAGGCCCAGATTGTTGATCGAAGGCAGGGTGGCCATGGATTTGCTTAAGCTGGACAGGCTGATCCATAATCGACTCGCCTAACCCCACAGCGGTAGCAGGCAGTGGCAGCAAAAGGGTGACAGCTACAACCGTGAGCGCTAGCCACCGTAAAGATTGTTGAACCCAATACGTCATGAGTTGTACTCCTTGTCCTAAAGCTGTTTTAACCTCAGAGGTCATGGAAGGGTGGATCCCTGAACACCTGAACGACAAAAGCTAGTCGCTCAAGCGCTCAGACTACAGTTAAGTCACCAAGTAAGTCTAGGTCAGTAAGTCTAGGTCACTAAGTGCCATTGGCCCGAAAGCCTAGACGACCGAGCTCAGCATCAAAGAGCACGTCTGTTTCAAAGAAGAAGGGCATTCCCACAAGTTGAAACCCTAAAAAGGAATCCGTAAAAATCCGATCCCGGCTGGGGGTTGCACCTGTAGGACCCACCGTGACGTTGAAGATAAAACCGCCATCTAGGATAGCTTCAAACTGTGACCCTGCTCGTAAAGCTCCGTTGCTGGTTACCAAAGTAAGAGGCAATGGTGGACTACCCAACGCCCCAACATCCAGCGAAATATCAGAGGATCCAGTATCAAAAGCGGTAGTACCTAGGTCGTTCTGAACAGTGGAGTTGGCGATAGTGTAGCGAACTTCAAGGGCTTCATCCTGCCAAATCGGCGATCCATTTGGGAAGAAGCCAATTTGGGGGAGCTGCCGGATAGCGAATCCAGCTGTATTCGTTGGTGTCAGTCCTAACGTGAAAAAGCCGCTGGTTGAGAAGAATCCACCGGTTTGAACAATGTATCCAGTACTAAAGTTTCCCGCTAGCTGAGGGACTGGACTAAAGATAGCTGCTTCCCGACTTCGATTGGCTAGAGCGACGCCCACAATGCCAGAAAAGAATCCGGTTCCGTCGAAGAGCTCATCTGAACAGTTGCTAGCCCCAAAAACACAACCCACCTCATCAATAATCTGAACCCCAATCGGCTCAGTTGTTGCTGCTGTCGATAGGGCAACCGGAGCAAAACCAATAACGCCCAGGAACTGAGTCCCATCGGCGAATTCAACGGTAGAAGGTTCATCCGTCCTTACCAACCCAGAAGTACCCGCCGTTGATGCTAGAACACGGATCCCACCAGAGCCAGAATCCAACAAGAGTTCACTGGTCCCACCCGCTACTGTGACGGGTAACCCCAGGAGTTTGAGACTACCCACAGGACGGACTGGCATCGGAATGGATATCACTCCAGCTTCTACTGGAGGCGGGGTGACTGGAGGAGCCACCGTCATTGGATTCGAACCGTCCTCACTATCACTACCACAGGCTGTAATACTCAGACATACCACGATAACCGCAACCCAACCTAGCCGCTGGAGCTGCCGCCAAAACTGTTTCAAGGTGCTCATGCTACCTCTTCGCGTGACCCCTCGTTAGTGTAGTACGCATCGCGGGGTTTGGGTTAGCCCCTTGCCGCACTCAGGGTGTAGTGAGCCCTCAGTTGCTAGCACCATCAACCGAAGCCTTTATCCGGTGCTCTACTACTGCTTAAGGTTAACCAGAGTGGGAATATCATTCTCATTCGGGTTAAAAATTAGCTTGAGCTCATTACTCGCAACCGGCAAATTAAAGGCAATAGCTGTTGCAATCGCAGTGCCTGCGTCAACACTGGTGGCAACGGAGTCTAGATCAGCAGAGACAACTTGGGAGCCATCAATAGCACTGTAGGAGTTACCCGCCCCATCCAAAAGAGCGAAGTCGTTGAGTTCAAGGGCACGAGAACGATCAGCATCATTCCTCACATTCAAGTTCACCAGGATCTGACGGCTGTTCGAGTCCGATGGAGGCGATTGCGAGCTGTCAGTGACGGTAGAGACTCTAGTAGCAGCTAATTTCCAACTATCAGCATCGACGACTTGACCTATTTGGGGCATTGCTTCGAGAATTTGGGTTCGATAAATGACAAAATCAGGGCGAGGTGGTGTCTCTAGGGCAATCAAACCGTCGATTAGAGACAAGGCTTGGCGCCAGTTCTGGGTTTGGGTAGCCTGTTCAATTTCTGCAAAAGTACGCGTCTGATCGAGTAGGGGCGCTAAGATAGCCGCATCACCAGGGTATGTTTCACTAAAAGATTCAATTAGGGTGACAGCCTGGGACCAGTTTGCAGCCTCTACCGCTTGATCAATCTCTAATCGTCTCACAAATCTAACGCGATAAGGCTCTAGATCGTCTCGCCGTGCTGGATTTGTTTCTACAATCTGGTCAATCGTCTCCAGAGCCAACTCCCAATTCCCGGCACGGGCAGCTTCTAGAAATTGCTCATTCAGGTTGGTTTGAGCGGCGACCGAGATCCCTAGCACGGATCCCACCACAGCCACAGCGATACTGGACAGCACTCGTCGTAGAACCATGATTCTTCATTGGGGTAAGGGTTGACACTGCATAACGATACCCGACTCTCCTAGCTCATAGGTATCCCAATAATGAGAGGCTCGCCACTCACTGAGCCATAATTTCAGGTGCTCGTGATCAAGAAACGGGTTGCACAGAAGCTTCACGGTTGTTATGACCAGACCCACTCTAGGATGGTTCCCTGTTATGACTCGGATGTTATGGTATGGCGAGGGTAGTTAATCACTCCTCCAGGATAGGGCTTACAGACTCGTCCCATTCGAAGTCTTTTCTTGGCCGAATCCGTGTGAGTACCGCGCTACCTGTAGACGTTTCCAAGAAGTCTGATCAGCCATCGAGTAGCTTACTGAGATATCGAATCGATTCCAGAGATATCGGTACGAAACAGGAGCGCAACCTCGGGAAGTCTCCCAGCTAGTTTGCATGATGGGATAGATACGATGAGCAAGGTAAGACAAGTCTTTGTCTACAGTGGACTTGAGCGCCAGCTTGTTAAAAACGTGTGGTACTTTCCTGCAGGTGTTCGGATCCTGAGTTAAAGTGATGCCACTTGATGCTCAATAGGTCGTTTCTGTAGTAACTATGACATCCAAAGTCCCTCATCGCTCACCCTCTACAGCTGTATCCTCATTTTCAATGGAGGATTTCGTCCAGGCGTTGGAAGGCCATGATTATCAATTTCAGCCTGGTCAAATGGTCTCAGGGCGAATTGTTGAACATGACAGCAGTGGTGCCTACGTCGATATTGGTGGTAAGGCAACGGCATTTGTTCCGATGCGAGAAGTGTCATTGCAGGGAGCAGCTGACATGACCGAGCTGGCTGAGCTGCTACCACTGCAGGCTGAGGAAGAGTTCTTGATCATCCGCGAGCAGAATAACGATGGTCAAGTGATGCTTTCCCGCCGCCGCTTACAGATGAAGCGGATTTGGGATCGACTTGTCAAACTTCAAGCAGATAATCAGACAGTGCCAGTTAAGGTGAAGTCTATCAATCGAGGTGGAGTACTGGCTAATGTGGATGGGATCCGGGGTTTTATCCCGCGGTCACATTTAAACCGGGGTAGCGATTTAGAGGCTCTGGTGGGTCAAACTTTAACCGTTGGCTTTCTTGAAGTAAATCCTGAGACCAATAAGCTTGTCCTATCTCAGCGATTGGTCACTCAGGTTGAGGCGATGGCTAATTACGAGATGGGTCAGGTAGTAGAAGGAGACATTGTTGCAATCAAACCCTTTGGCCTGTTCATTGAATTAGATGGCATGAAGGGTCTCCTTCATATCAAGCAGATTAGCCAGAAGTTTATCTCATCGCTCGATGAACTCTTTAGTGTTGGTCAATCAATTCGGGCCGTTATCGTGAATATTGACGAGATGAAAGGCCGGATCGCTTTGTCGACACGAGTTCTAGAGAAGTATCCTGGTGAAGTCCTTGAAAACCTACCCACTGTGATGGGGGAAGCTGAGGATCGAGCACGCAAGCTGAAGGGTAAACTGGAAGAATCTGTGAGCTAACTTTGAACTTGGTCAGTCTTCTAAACTCGTATCAATAAGCTTCTATCGACCAGCTTTCGTCATATAGCAAGGGGCCAGGATCCAGTCGGCATAGCAATCACGGATCCTGGTCTGCTACTTTAACAAGACCCCTGCATAGGATCCTGAGTCCATTGGGTAGCTAGGCAGGCTTACGAAAGTGGAATATACACCAAGAAAGATAACCCTTCTGTCCCCCGGCAATCCAGTGACCAAGACCTGTTTTCATCCGTTCGATGTAGTCTTGAGTTACCAAGGAGTTCATCTCAGCTTCACGTCGCTCGGTTTCAGCCAAGACACGGGAATAGTGGTTCACCAGTTGGTGAGTATGATCCTCCACCAGAAGTTCTGCCATTCCTAAGGCTTGCAGCGTCTCACGGTAGAAGCGTGGGGATCCCAAGGTCTCTAGATGGATCCGGTCTAAAATTGGCTGCAGTACTCCTTCAGGGCATGAGTCGGATTGCATAGGATCCGTAAAGACGAAATCACCTCCTGGTTTCAGGACTCGCACAACCTCCTGCAACACTTGGGCCCGATTACCACTATGCAGGATCGCATCTTGCGACCACACGACATCAAATGATGCATCAGCTGCGGGGATCTGCTCAAAGCTGCCATCGACGACGTTAATCAAAGAGGCCAGACCCTGCTCCTGGTTGATACTGCGGTTACGCTCATTTTCAACTTCACTGAGGTTAAGCGCTACAACCTGACTCCCAAACATTTTCGCCAAATACCGAGCCGCTCCACCATACCCAGCACCAACATCAATCACTTGAGATTGTGGAGATAGCTTCAGTAAGGACGCTAATCGCTCAACGGTGCGACGACTAGCTGAATCAATCGGCTCATCCTCTGAGTGGTAAAGGCCGATATGGATATCCTCTCCGCCCCAAACAGTGTAGTAGAAGGTATCCGCATCATGACTATTATAGTAATCACGAGCGACCCTGACGGGTTGAGAGTAGTTAGTTGTTGACATGGCGATCGTCCTGATAATACTTTTCAGCAACGTGGATAAAGAAGTCAGGGGTTTCTTCCCGGTAGGTTTCTTGGAAGTCACCATAGGTTTCAATCTGTTGAAAGCCAACTTCATGCAGCAGGCGGAGAGTGTAGTCCTTACGCAAAGGATACATATTCAGGTGGAAAACAGATTTATCTGGAAATGCATAACGGAAGCGGGCTAGACCATCATCGACATACTCAGGCTCGACTTGTACATCTTCACCGCAGTAGTAGTAGACATGTTTACTGGAATACCCACAATCCAGGATGGCATCGTAGTTACGCTGGTCCAGGATCAACAGGCCATCATGACGTAGGGCTGCGTAAAATTCGGCCAAAGCTTTGCGCCGATCTCGCTCATCAAACAGATGTGTGAAGGAGTTCCCTAAGCAGATCACGGCATCAAATTCGCCATGAACATCTCGGTTCAACCACCGCCAGTCAGCATGAATCGTCCGCAGAATGTGACCGGATTCACGAGCATTCGCAAAGGCTCGAGTCAACATCTCTGGAGATCCATCAGTACTAACCACGTCGAAGCCAGCGTTGAGCAGTCGCACAGAATGGAAACCCGTTCCAGTGGCCACGTCCAGGATCCGTTTAGCCCCTCGCTCTTTGAGCAAGTTGATGAAAAAGTTGCCCTCGCTTTCAGCACGCAGTTGCCAATCGATCAGCTTATCCCACTTGCCCACGAAGGTTTGGACATATTCAAGCTGGTAGTGATCTGTATCCCGAACAGCAATTGGATTAGAACCGAACTGCTGATGAGGGCTTTGAGTTGTGATAGTCATCTGAGTAATTCCTAGTACAGTCTGTGGTCGAACAGATGTTCAATAGATAGCAAAGCTAGTCCCAACTTGTGTAAGCAGGGAGCCAACGAATCTAGTGGTTGAACTAGTCAATGACTAAGTCCAATTCAAAATTGTCAGATTGAAAGTCAAACCATACCCCCGACCCAATGACAGATAACCCTGGCTAAACCATAGTATTTAGGCAAGCCAACAGCACTTAGTGCCAAAGGACTTTCAGAGCAGTTCAATCACTGCCTGACTTACCCTGGTAGAAACTGTTCAATTGGCCAAGAGTGCGCAGAGTTTTGCTAGTTGTCAATCTATCTGCAGTGACAGTCAACCCACCTGTAGTGATAAAACGAGCGCGGCGAGAAAAGGGACATATTTCTGACCAATGCTAGACAACAAGCTCGTAACCTGGCGTTGAACTGCAATAAGGATTTCAGGATCCCGAGCCACTTGGAATGAATACGTACATAGAGAACATATCAGAAAGGATCCATATCATCAACCTTATAGCCATAAAATCCGCCCTCCCACTTTACGTTGCGTGGATAAGCTTGCTATCATCTCAAAGTCTTAGGCCCTCGTAGCTCAGTGGACTAGAGCACTTGGTTCCGGTCCAAGGTGTCGGAGGTTCGAATCCTTCCGGGGGCGTCTAGCCAGGAGTGTTTCTCAGGGTACCCAGGCCAAAAGCTATCTGAGCCAAAAGTTACGTGAGCCTGAAGCTATCTAAGCTTAAAAGTGCCTGAGCCCAGCTGTTAGGCCCTGCCGATTATCATGGCTTATCAGTTATCAGACTAATCAAATTAGTAAGACTAGTCAAATTAGTAAGACTAATCAGACAAGAGCTCATATCCTACCGAACTCACTGGTGTAACGTAGTCTTGAGTCACTCAGACTCACGTAATAGGGCTGGAAAGGTGCCAGCTCAGTACCTGGCTTGCGCGTTGATCCAAATCTTTCAGATATCGGACAGGAGGGAGGTTGCAAGGTGTTCGGTCGGGTCTTGGGAAATCTTGTCCTTAGTGGTTGAGAACATCGCCCTAACCGCGGCGTCCGGAGTGACCTGAGTGGGTAAAAGCCGCTTTTTGGTTCCACTCGCTGGAGAAGGAGGTCTGAGTCGATTTTCAGAGGAAGCCGCAAGGTAGTGATGAAACTTACAATTGGATTAGGATCCATCCATGGCTCTGCAACTGTCTGTTGAAGTGTTTTGTCGCCCGTTTCAAGAGTGGACCTCGCCGGAAAAGTCAGCATCAATGAGTCCCTGCTAATTCAAACAATCGAGATAGCTAAGGTGATCTTTCTCACTCAGTGAACATCCCGTGAAATCGGTAGCAGAGAACTGAATGGTCGGCTCTCCTCTATCATTGGCCTCCTGAACCTTCTTCAGCATTACGAATGCAATATCTTCTCGTAGTGCAATGGTCGTATCAATAGTTCTTTTGATAACTTCACGATGACTTTGCTTGTGAAGACACCCTTAGTAGAGCATTAAAACTGTCTTAGTTGCAGGATTTGAGGAGGATCTAGTTTAGGATTACAGTACTAGACAGAGGCTCTAACCCTGTCGACCTGGTAGCCGATCCTGCTAATAAAATTAAGGACAGTATCCTATGGCACCCACCCAAGCTGGCCCCAGTCTCAACCCCTCTGCTGAAAACTTAATAGCAGATCAATCAGATGCCCCACGGGCGTTTGAAATTGGTGGAGATGGGTGTCTCCGGACTATGCCATCACCCCCTTCTCCTCTAATGCGGCGCTTCCCACTACGTAAGCCCTATCGCCTGTATCGATTCCTCAGTGATTTGGATGATTTAGTCGTTGCAGTTAAGCATGACAGAGAGCGCCTACGGATTGCCGCTATTCTTGTTCGCCATCTCCTCTCCCAATCAGAGTGGATTGCCCAAGCCTGCCCCCCTCCCGATCCCCAATTGGGATGGGGTCTATCCTTCCTCTATGATGAGCCAGGTTATCCTTTCACGGTTCAAGTGGTGTCCTGGCTTCCGGGAGAGTCATCCCCAGTTCACAACCATGCTGCTTGGAGTATCGTAACTCTCTTGGGTGATCCCTCCACAGCGGGCCAGGAAAAAAATCAACTGTGGCAGCGACAAGATGACGGATCCCAACCGGGTCATGCTCTAGTTACACCTGCTGATGATGTCATACTGCGCCCTGGAGATTTGGTCGGATTTATGCCAGAGGCGATCCACTCGGTTACCTCAGTGCCGACCACTGAAACGGATCCGCAACCGACTTATACCTTCAATGTGTATGGCGCCACCGACTTCAATCAACGCTTTGAGTTTGACCCCGAGAAGGGCACTGCTGTCAATTTCTAGAAGACACAGCTTTTCAGGGGCTAGGATTCAGAGTCCATCGGCTTTGCTAACTCTGATCTGCTACCGTCGTAGTGTTGAGTTCATCAGAATCTAACGCATTATGAGTTCTGAAGCCTCGGAATTCCCAGACTCACCGGAGCTAAACACTCCTGAAACAGAGTCATCGGCCTCTAGCCCCTCAGTGATCAAGGATGCTGTTAAGGATCCTGGTCTGATAAAGACCCTAGCAGGATCTGCGATTGCAGGGAGCATTGGTTACTTTGCCTACCAACTCATGTGGGTCATGATCAGCCGCTTTCCGCCCATCTCTACCCGTGCATCACAATTGGCCCAAAGCCTCAGTATCCTAGTGCGCTATTTTGTTGTTGGCACCATTGCGTTGATGGCCTTCATGTTTGGGGCTGTCGCGGTTGGACTTCTAGCCTATTCGGGACAGGTGCTAGTCCAGAAATGGGTCAAACCTCAGCAATCCTGAGTCAATTTTCAGAGTCTGATTCAGGAAACCTTAAGTTGGGGAGTCCCGAGAAGGATATGCCCCTATGCTACGATAACGATCAATACCTAGTGGGAGTTCTTAAGCATGGATCCGAAAGTTCAAGTTGCTACCGATACTTCCTTCGAAGAGCAGGTTTTACAAAGTGACGTTCCCGTTCTGGTTGACTTCTGGGCTCCCTGGTGTGGCCCCTGCCGTATGGTTGCTCCTGTTGTCGAAGAGATTGCAGAGCAGTACGAAGGCAAGGTTAGGGTCGTCAAGATCAACACCGACGAGAACCCTCAGAAGGCCAGTCAGTATGGGATCCGTAGCATTCCTACACTGATGATTTTCAAAGGTGGGCAAAAGGTGGATGTTGTTGTTGGAGCTGTTCCGAGAGCAACACTAGCGAACACGCTTGAGCGTCACATTAATGAGGAAGCCAAGGCCTAGAAGGGTATACGGGAGAGTGAATACTTCGTGTCGGTAGATTCAGGTCTGGATCTACTGACACCTCTACTAAGTCTAGCTTTGGAGCAGACGGATCTAGTCTGGGGGCAAGTATGCGTAGAGAATCTGAATTAAATCAAGGTTGGATGTCCGCTCAGACACGAAAGCGACTACAGTAATCTTGAATGAATTCTACGCTCTGTCCTTGACCAACGACTTTCCTGATATTGTTGAGGCTTTGAGACGCTTCTCAGACATGATAGAGGCGCTCCAGTCTAATCAAGATGTATGGCTGAGAGCTCTTGGATCCTTTACTCGGTTGGGGTCAATGAGTCTGAGTCGGCTAGATGCCAAGATCCTTGCCTCCACCCTTGAAGACATGGAGCAGGGATTTAAGTCATTTCAGAGCTATCAGCATCGTCGTAAGGTCACTATCTTCGGCTCAGCTCGCTCCGAGTCCGAGACACCCGAATATCGTCAAGCAGTGCTGTTTGCCCGCTCCATCAGTGAACGTGGTTTTATGGTGCTCACGGGCGGTGGCGGTGGCATTATGGAGGCAGGCAATTTAGGTGCGGGGTTGGATAACACGTTTGGACTCAACATTGAGTTGCCATTTGAGCAGTTAGCAAATCCAGTCTTAGCCAGCTCAGATCGTGTTATTAACTTTAAATACTTTTTCTCGCGCAAACTCTTTTTCGTGAAGGAAAGCGATGCAGTGGTGCTGTTCCCTGGAGGGTTTGGCACCCAGGATGAAGCGTTTGAGTGCCTGACTCTAATGCAAACAGGCAAGACCAAGCTTTTTCCCTTAGTATTGATCGACAAACCCGGTGGCCGATACTGGCAGGAATGGGATGAGTACATTCGGGAACATCTTCTCGTCCGAGGTCTTATCAGCCCAGAAGATACAAGTCTCTACACGGTTACGGATGATGTCCAGGTCGCCTGCCAGGAGATTATGGATTTCTATCGAATTTTTCATAGCAATCGCTATGTGAGAGAACTTCTAGTCCTCCGGCTTAAAGCTGAGCTCAGCGACGAAACAGTGGTGACGTTGAATGAAGAGTTTGCTGACATCCTGGCCTCCGGTGAGATTGCCAAAAGTCGTGCGTTACCGGAAGAAGACGATCCTAGTATTAATCACCTCCCCCGTTTAGTGATGGTGTTCAATCAGCGGAACTTCGGTCGGCTATGGCAGTTAATCCGTCGGATTAACCTATTGCACGAGGTTATGCCTGAGGCTAGCGGGATCCCACCGGAACAGAAGTAGAGCCGTGTTTTCGCGCAATAGCTAATGAAAAAAATTTATGTCAAAATTTGTGGCTTGACTAGACGAGAGCAAGCTCAAGCTATCTCTGCTATGGGTGTGCACGCTCTGGGATTTATTATGGTCCCAGCCTCCCCACGCTATGTGACTCCAGACCAAATCAGAGATATTGTGGCAGCCCTACCCGGATCCTTAGACACAGTTGGAGTCTTCCGCAACCTAAAGCCAACCGAGATTGTTGATAGGGTTATCTCAACGGGACTCACCGTTGTACAGTTACATGGCGATGAGACACCTTTCGATTGTCAAATTCTACGGCGCCAGTTGCCTAGTATCTCCATTATCAAGGCATTTCGGATCCGTTACTCTCAGGATCTGCAGGATATTCAAGCCTATACGGATGTTGTGGATAAGGTGTTAGTTGACGCTTATCATCCAACAATGGGAGGTGGAACGGGGCTAACAGTGGATTGGTCTTTGTTGGACTCTATGGAATGGCCACTACCTTGGCTCTTGGCCGGAGGATTAACGCCTGATAATGTTCAATTGGCACTGACTCGGCTCCAGCCTGACGGTATTGACATATCCAGCGGTGTTGAGCATGAACCGGGCAATAAAGATTTAACTAAAGTAGAGCAGCTGATGACCAAAGTTACTGAAGTTGTCCAGAAAAAGTAGGTGAGGGATCCTTAGGGGCAAGTAGCTGATTCATAGTTGAAACCTGCTCAAATATACACTTCCAGACATTAACTTAAAAGCTTCAATCGTTATCAACTCCACCACAGAATAGAGCCATAGTTAACCCAAGGAGGGTACTGTATTATGACTACGGTTCAAGCTCAATTTAGTTTCTGCCAAGCGGCTACACCTGGATTCTGTCAGGCAAAGGACAAAAAAGGGTCTATTCGGCCTACCATTGAGATCCTAACCGGTGAGCTTCCTTCATTGGCAAAGCAGTCTGTCTGAGACCTGTCTGGGATCTGCCTAATGCTTATCTAAGACTAGTAAGTTGACTAACCTCGGTTCGTCACTGCATGGCCTGAGTTATTGACTTGTAGATCGTGCCCGTCTTGATCTGCAGGTCTTCCCTGTCCTAGACCTGGTATTTCTAGGCGGCTATTTAATTGATAGGTATTCGCTAGAGGATTGTAGGCAAACCCTTTAAGTTCATGACCAGGGAACCCCTGCAAGACCTGCATGAAAAAATTGTTGATGATAGGGTTATCATCTGCGCCATCGGCAAAGAAATTGTGTTTGGTTCCGACGTTATAGCCAAAGCTAAAATCGATGTAAGTTACTGTTTTCAATGAGAGAATCTGTGTTGTGTGACCTAACCGGCGTGGACCAAGAAAGGATGAGGCTTTCAACACACTATCGAGTTCATTTAAAGTGACATAGATACGTTGTCCTGTGATAACCTGGCCAATCCAGTCAGCATGAGTAGCATGATCAACATCTGCTTGATGAAAAATGATGGTGCCAAAGATTTGCGTGGCTGCTGTATTCAATGGCATTCTCACGTAACTTTCTACTAGATAACTATAGCAGTCAGGATAGAAACGTGAGATAATGAGGGTGAAGTCCTGGGTCAC
>CAYUEE010000030.1:0-39287 GCA_964443615.1 uncultured bacterium
AACCCAGTCCCTCGCTAGGATCCTAGACACCCCTTATCTAGCCGCCTTAGGCTTGCAAGTTCCAGCCCATTTGAAGTCGCTAACGTTTTCCGGTGTGGCCACAGACTCGCGGGCCATTCAACCTGGTGATCTCTTTATTGGCTTACCAGGAACCAAGGTGGATGGTGGACAATTCTGGTCGCAAGCATTATCGGCTGGGGCCGTCGCGGCTTTAGTCTCTACCGAGTCTTTGCAAACCTCACCCGCAATGGCTCAGGATCCTGTCCTCACCATACCCCGTACCGCTATTCCGCAAGCGTGTGGTGGTATTGCTGCTGCCTTTTATGACTTCCCCTCCCAAGCCTTATCCCTCATCGGCGTCACGGGTACGAATGGCAAAACAACAACAACCCATCTCATTGAACATATTTTGAAAGCTATGGGATCCCCAGTAGGTCTCTCGGGAACTCTCTACAGTCGCTGGGGGCAGGAGATGTGCACCGCGTCTTACACTACGCCTTTTTCCATAGACCTGCAACGGATCCTATCCCAGATGCGGACAGCTGGCTGTCACTATGCGGTGATGGAAGTGAGTTCTCATGCGTTAAGTCAACATCGGGTTTGGGGCTGTGAATTCAAAACAGCCGTGTGGACCAACCTCACCCAGGATCATCTTGATTTTCATCCAACGATGGAAGATTACTGGCAGGCTAAGGCGACCTTATTTCAACCGCACTATTTAAAAGGATCCGCCGTGATCAATCAAGATGATCCAGGTGGGCAGCGGGTGTTGAGGGAATGGGAACAGCTACGGTCTAGCGCCACTGATGTGAAACCATGGTCGTATTCATTACAGGATCCTGCCGCTGATTTGTGGCCGTCTGAAGTGGAGCTCGGATCTGATGGTGTGAAAGCACGAATCCATACCCCGCGCGGAACCTTCAAGGCTGAGGTGCCGATGGCCGGATCCTTCAATTTGGCGAACCTTCTAGCCGCAGTAGGGGCGGTTTTGCAAGGGGCTCCTGAATTGACGTTAGAGGCGATTGAAGGGATCCTACCCTGCTTTACAGGGGTGCCAGGCCGGATGGAAATGGTGGCCCTGCCTGAGCAAGATATTGTGGTGATTGTGGACTACGCTCATACACCGGATGGGCTGGAGAATGTGTTGAAGGCCGTGCAACCGGGAGCGACAGGCAACATCTGGTGTGTCTTTGGGTGTGGTGGCGATCGGGACCGGACGAAACGACCTCAAATGGGACGCATTGCTGCTGAGCGCTCTCATTATGTGGTGGTCACGTCTGATAATCCCAGAACAGAGGATCCTGAACAGATTTTGCAGGACATTTTACAGGGGTTCGATCCTACAACTGTTTCGACTCATGTTGATGGAGACCGACGTGCGGCCATTCACTACGCCATTGCCGGTGCTGCCCCCGGAGATACGGTTGTGATCGCAGGTAAGGGTCATGAAGACTATCAGATTCTGGGCACGACCAAGATCCATTTTGATGATCGAGAAGTGGCTCGGGAGGCGTTGCAGCAGCGCTTAATGTAGCTCAGATAGAGCTCGACTCAGGGCGTGGGCTGTGCTGATCAGGGCGAGATGGGTGAACGCTTGGGGGAAGTTGCCCAGATGGGATCCGTCAAACCCTAGTTCTTCCGAGTAGAGCCCGAGGGGATTGGCATAGGTTAGAAGCTTATCAAACAGGAGTCGTGCCTTATCCACTTGCCCGCCACGGGCTAAACATTCCACATACCAAAAGGAGCACATGGTAAAGGTCCCCTCGGTGCGGGCGTCTAGGGTATCCATGCCTGCCGCGAGATCTTCAATCCGGTAACGCATCACTAGCGCATCGGTGACGAGATCCTGCTCGATACAAGCTAGTGTACTGAGCCACTTCGGATCCCGATAACCAATGAATTTCAACAGTGGCATCATCAACAACGAGGCATCCATTGCTTGACTCTCTGGATGTTGCACAAAGGCCTGCCGCTCTTCGTTCCAGCAGTCATTCAAAATGTAATAGGTAATCTCATCTCGGACAGATAGCCATCGTTGCCGAGGTGCGGGGAGTGATTGGTTCTGAGCCATCCGTATCGCCCGATCAACTGCGACCCAACACATTAGCTTAGTGTGCGTGAACTGCTGCATCGCCCCTCGAAATTCCCAGATTCCAGCGTCGGGTTTGTGCCAATGCTCACACACGTAGTTGGCGGAATTCACTAGAATCTCCCACAGATGATAGGGCTGCTTCTCGTAATATTTCACACTCAAGTAGACGGCATCGAGTAATTCGCCGTAAATATCCAACTGCAGTTGCTCTGCTGCCTGGTTGCCAATGCGGACCGGTCGACTCCCTTTGTATCCCTGCAAATGGGGGAGGGTCGTTTCGCCGTCGAGAAAATCTCCATTAACGCGGTACATTAACTTCAATGTGCCATCAAGACCACAGCCTTCAAATCGTTGATACACCCAGTGAATGTAATGTCGTGCCTCTTCGTACAGCTCTAGTCGAGTGAAGGCATAAACCGTAAAGGCGGAATCCCGGATCCAACAGTATCGATAATCCCAATTGCGATCCCCTCCAATCATCTCGGGTAGACCAAATGTGGGAGCCGCTAACAGGGATCCATACTGCCGCGCGTGTAGTAATTTCAAGGTCAATGCGGAGCGAGTCACCTCCTTCTGCCAACGTCCTCCAAACTGGATCCGGTTTACCCAATCTCGCCAGAATTTCAATGTATCCCCCATCTGGGCAGCAAAGTCATCACCTGTGCTGAGGTGTGAATGCATGGCCGGATCCCCGAATGCATAACAGATTCTGTCCCCTTCTGCTAGCGGAAAGACGTGGTGGAGGGCATTGTGATCGAGATCCAGTTGTAAGGCAGGAGATTCACTGTTGTTTGATACTTTTGATACTACAGTCAAGGCAAGAGGGGGATCCTGGTCTGTGATGGATCCTTTGAATTCGGCACGGTGTCCCTCCTCCGTTATAAAAATGTCGGGTGGGGTTTGGGCATAGTTCAAAATTGGCTGACACCACAGCTCAATATCCAAACAGCCTCGTATCGACTGCACAGACCGCAAAATCATCGGGGTTTGAAATGTATCGTCTGTCGGCATCCAATCGGTGACTTCCACAATACCGTCCGTCGAGAGAAAGCGCGTAATTAGGATGTTACTTTCCGGGATGTACTGCTGAATGGAGCGGATGCAGGGATTGCGGGGCTGTAATTGAAAATGGCCACCCTTGTCCCCATCTAATAATGCAGTGAAGACGCTGGGGGAGTCGAAATTGGGATAACAGAAGAAATCAATCGACCCCCGATTAGAGACGAGGGCTGCACTTCGCATGTCACCGATCAAGCCATAGTCGTCAATCTGTGGATACTTATCTGCCATGACCTAATCTCCCGAGTGCTAATCATTACCCCTGAAGTTAGGGTAAAGACTCATCCTATCTAATCCTCATCCTATCTAATCCTCATCCTATCTAATCCTCATCCTATCCAATTCAAGGATCCTAACGTCAATTCTCAGTGGCTTGGATCATTCGCTTCCTAGCCCACGCATCATGAGAACACCTACTACGGCCTAATGGCTGAAGGTGTCTGCCCATTCATCAATCTGTAGATTCATCAATAATCTGTCTCAAGATCTGAGTGGGTTTTCAGACTCTCTCAAGCTCAGTAGAATAAATCTCCCAAAATCTTTCAAGACTTGATGCTTACATCCGTATTGATCAGGTGGGTAATCCCTAATCAGGATCCCGAAGCTACCGGCTAAAATTACTAGAACGTATGAAATAAATGTCCTTTCTACAGGGACTTTTCAGTTATTGGAGGTTGCTTCATGCCCTTCTTCTTTCACCCCACCATGCTGCTGGTGATCCCCGGCATGGTTCTGATGTACTGGGCGCAACAGCGGGTTCACTCTACCTATGAGCGTTACTCTCGTGTGCCCTCTAGCTTGGGGATGACCGGAGCTCAGGTCGCCAATACCATTCTTTACAAGATGGGTGTTCAGGATGTGCAAGTGGAGCCGGTCGGTGGTGTGCTCTCGGATCACTATGATCCCTCTGCTCGCAAAGTTCGCCTCTCGGAGGGAATCTACAGCTCTAATTCTCTAGCAGCAGCGGCGATTGCGGCTCACGAGTGCGGCCACGTGCTTCAGGATGTGCAAGGCTATAAGTTCATGAACCTACGAGCTTCGCTAGTGCCAGCAGCTAACATCGGTTCTAACCTGGGTCCCTTCATGGCTGGCTTGGGATTATTTCTCTCCTTTCTGGGATCCCAGATCGGATCAGTCTTCTTACTTTTTGGCATTGCAGTCTTTTCTGCGGTCATTGCCTTCCACCTGGTAACGCTCCCCGTCGAATTCGATGCCTCTAGTCGGGCGTTGCGCTTGATTGATGACTTTGGCATCTTGCAAGGCGAAGAGAACCATGGCGCTCGGGCCGTGTTGAGAGCAGCGGCTTGGACCTACGTTGCCACCTCTGTCTACTTGGTGTTGCAACTCCTGCAATACATCATCCAGTACATGCTTGTCTCAGATGATTAACTCGATAACCGTTAGATAACGATAATCAGAAGGTGCAGATGGGATGACTTAGACGGATCCTTCCGCTAGCCTAGGGGCACTTCAAACCTGGAGACCATAGCTTGCCGACGGATATCGTTCAATCATCTCAAGATCCTAAACAAGGGCTGGCGGGTCAGTTAGAGGCTCGTCAGCTCGCGTTTTTAACCCTCCGTCACATGGATCGCAAAGGATCCTATGCCAACATCGCCCTGGATCGGAGCCTGACCCAATCCCCTCACCTATCCGCAGCTGACCGCCATCTGATCACGGAATTGGTGTACGGGATCACCCGCCGTTGCCGTACCCTTGACGCCCTCATCACCCGCTACGGATCTAAACCAGCTGACCAACAACCCCCCGATCTCCGTCGAATCCTCCACATTGGCTTCTATCAGCTTAGCTTTCTCTCCCAAATTCCCGCTTCAGCTGCTGTCAATACCAGTGTTGAACTCACCCGTCTGTTGAAATTAGGCCGTCTGTCGGGTGTGGTAAATGGGATCCTACGCGCCTTCCTGCGGGATTATCCGGATCCCTCTCAACCCCTGACTCCTCAAGTTTTAAATGTGGACGATCAGGATCCTCTTGAACAACTAGCTATTCTCCACAGCTATCCTGACTGGCTCATCACCCTCTGGCATCAGATCCTTCCGATTACAGAGATTAATGCCCTCTGTACCTGGTTTAATCACCCCCCTCAACTCGATTTCCGGGTGAACACTTGGTTGAGGGATCCGGCTAATGTCCAGCGTCAGTTTCAAGAGCACGGGATCCTACTGTCCCCGATTGAAGGGATCCCTACTGCCTTGCGATTAGCTACTCATGTGGGGGATATCACTCAATTACCTGGTTTTGCCGAGGGTCACTGGAGTATTCAAGACAGTAGTGCTCAACAGGTGGTTCATCTGCTCGATCCTCAACCGGGAGATAGGATCCTAGACTGTTGTGCGGCACCAGGGGGGAAAACAACCCATTGTGCGGAACAAATGCAAAATCAAGGCCATATCTGGGCGCTTGATCGACACGCAGGCCGATTGAAACGGATTCAGGCTAATGCGCATCGTCTGCAATTAACCTGTATTGAAACGCACGCTGTGGATTTAGCCTCCCCCATAACGGATCTAGAACCGGACTTGCCTGCGTGGGGATCTGTAGATCGGGTTTTAGTGGATGTCCCTTGCTCTGGATTAGGAACCCTGCATCGACATGCAGATGCACGGTGGCGGCAGTCTCCTGACTCTATTGAAGATCTATTGACACTGCAAGCTCGGATCCTGGCTCAGTCTGCACGATGGGTCAAACCAGGTGGGATCCTGGTGTACTCCACCTGCACATTGAACCCAGATGAAAATGAGAGACAAATTGAACACTTTCTGCAGCCATCTGTGGATTGGCAATTGGATGGGATCCTTCAGACCATTTGGCCGCACCACCACCACCGTGATGGGTTTTTCATGGCTAAACTACTCCGACTCCGATAATCTCAACGCCTAAACTCTGGTCACACTTAGGCGGATCTGTTCCCTCTCACTGTCTCCGAGGACACATCAAAACTATCCAAATTCTGCTCGGGCCCTGCGAAACCAGAATCCAGCTAAGGCATGGTACTGTTTTAGCAATGACACTTTACAGTAATCAATAGAGCGCAAGGGTCATATGCGAATCCGCCATAGGCTAGTCCAACTGTTAGAGAAGACTCTAACCTACGTTCTCTTTCTCGTTCTGGGGCTCAGCCTGTTCTCAACCCCAGCCCTAGCCAGTGGCGGTTCCACCCATATCTTGGCTGCTGAATTGGCGACAGAGGATGTCACGGAGCCTGAGATTCAATCCATCTTGCGCAATTATGCTCAGACTGCAATCTGGGCAGCGTGGTTTCCCGATGGGGGCTACGTTGTCGATGATGACCGTTCAGAGGCTGACTATGGTGAACTCTCCCACTGGGGCAACTTTCAGGAAACCTATTGGGATACTATCCGTACAGACGGATCCTTTCCGTGGGTTATTGCTCACTTTCTGGGCGCGACCTCTCATGGGCTCGGAGATGAAATTTTCGATTCGATCTTCATGGCCTATGGCCGAGAGCTGGGAGAAGACGTCGGTAGCTATGACGTGAATCTAGACCTCCTATTGGTTGATGAACAAAGACGCCGCGGTCGGGTCCGCCCAGGGATCCTACCCGTGCCTACCTTGACAACGGTTTACGATCAACTGGGTTTGGATGGCCAACGCGTCGGGCGCAAGGCGTTAATCGCTAACCGAATCCTGTATGCTGGGATCCTGGGTGAACAGGTTCTATCCCGCGTCACTTCAGACGACATTCGCCAACAGATTCCTTGGGGGGCAAGTCACTACATGGATGCTCCTGGTGGTGTCCGCTTCATGGCTCATTGGATTGCTCAATTCTGGGATCAACGAGGGAAGATCCTCGCCAATCAATCTTTGGCACCCACTTGGCCACTCCTCGCTCGCTATCCAGCCACTAACACCGCGTTGAGTCAGTCGGATCCGGTGTATGGTATGCGTCAACCTCTATTTGTCTTCTTTGGTACAGCAATGGACTGTCCTACTGTTCGGCAAACACCCTGGGTTGCTCAGGATCTAAGTACAGGCACAACTGTCTCCCTGCGCGTTTCAAATATCTACAATCCCCCAGACTGCCATCTCTTTCGATTGGATCCGGCCACAGATTGGCCCCAAAATGCCTTCGAAATTCAAGTTCAGGATCCCTTGCCCTCCTTCACTGGGGAGTTTGAATACACAGCGAATCGGATCCCTGATCTAGACCATTGATTGAGTTGTAGCGATTAGGACCGAACACAGGTGATGGCAATGGCTAGGATCCTATCAATCTCAGTGTCAGACAGTCCCTGAGCAAGAAAGGTATCAATTACAGACCGACTATCCGATCCTGTTCTTTGAGGTGTTCAGTCTGGATCCGTTGTTGTTCGGACACGGGCAGTTGTTGCTCAACCTCACTAATCTGATATGCTCAGCAATCAAGACAATCCACTCATCGTGCAGTGTGCTTTCAGCTATGGGTTGACTGTTGCGGGATGGATATACCTCTGGTCATGATCGATGTATTCTAGCTCTGGCCAAGGATCCCTTCAGTCCTGTTCAATCGCTTCAAAAGACTCCCTTGGCAAAACCAGTCTAACTAGCTGCATCTAACTAATTTCATTTAATTAACTGAGTCCAACTAACTGAGTCCAACTAACTGAGTCTAATTAGCTAACTAGTGCAATCAAGAAAAAACCTAGGATCAAAAAAGGTGTGTACACAATGGATCCTTCAAACTGTCGTTGCCACACAAGGAAGGCTCCAATGCCCAGAAGAAGTAGCCCAAGACCGACACCACCCCACTTCAATGGTTCTGTGTAGGGCTTAACTAAACGTTTAATCCAGGGAAACAGGATCCCTAAACTGAGTGCGGAAATAGGAGGAACCAGGTAATACCAAGGCTGATTATTGATGGCATACCAGGATCCTAGAGTGATTGCTAAGCTGAAAAAGAGGATTTGAACTTCAGGATAATTGCGGCGTAACTCCATCAAAGACTTCCGTTTGGAGAGCGCGTGGGTCAGGGGTTCATAGGAGAAACTGGTGCTCCATTCCGGTTCATCAGACTCCTGTTGGGTAGTCCAAGTATAAAGATTGACCTTGCGGATATCGGTGACAGCACTGGCATCAATGGCGGAACGGACCGTGGTTTTCAACTCCTCTTCATCGATAGCACTGACAGGCAACCGTTCTAGCATAATGTTCAAGATAGGGCCTTTCCGATCCACTTGGACCAACATCCCCTGCTGCTCGAGCTGGTAGGTCAGGATTTGATTGAGAGATCGTAGCTTCCGATTCATAGCGCCTTTCCTCACAACCCTCGTTACGGCTGGCTCTAGTGTACTGGTCTGGGATCCCTGAGTAATCATGACACTTTTTGAATCGGTGCAACTTTTGGATCCAAGATTTTCTGTTGACCTAAGCCCGGAAACTTCACTGCGATGGTAGTCTTCGGACCACTGCCGAACACGTGTGTAATATGACCTTGACCGAATTGAGGGTGTTCTAGCCGATCCCCTACAGCCCAGGTTTGCATAGGTTGTACTGGTCGAGCAGAACTAGGACTAGGGTGAGGATCCTGTCGTAATCGTCGGGCACTACGCCGAGAGTGGAGAGAGCTATTGGAGTCAAGTAAATCCTCTGGGAGTTCTTTGAGGAACATCGACGGGATCGCGGGCTCTCGGGATCCGTACAAGCGACGCTCTTGGGTGTAGCTGAGGAAGAGTTGTTCTTGGGCTCGGGTAAGACCGACGTAACAGAGCCGCCGTTCTTCTTCAAGGGCAACAGGATCATCCATGGAGCGGTGATTGGGAAATAAGCCTTGTTCAACACCAACGAGAAATACGACAGGAAACTCTAACCCCTTAGAGGAGTGGAAGGTCATCAGAGAAACCCGCTGGGATTGTTCATCTAAACCGTCAAGATCAGTAGCTAGAGCCACATTGGCAAGGAAATTGTCCAGAGACGGATCCTCTTGGTCATCCTCAAACTGGCGGGCCGCATTGAATAGTTCGCTGACATTTTGGACACGTTCTTCGGCTTCTTCGGTTCCTTGGGAGCGGAGATCTTCAACGTAGCCAGATTCTTCTAGGATCCCCTTTAAAATATCAGAGGTGGATTGGTGCTCGATTTGGCTAGCCCAGTAGTCAAGGAGCTGAGCAAATCGCATGACCGGTTTGGCGGAACGACCAGCAACAGTGGTAACAGAGGTTTCATCGGAGAGGATTTCCCAGAGGGGAACATTGAGGGTTTGGGCTGCGCTAGTGAGTTTTTCAATGGTGGATTTTCCGATGCCTCGTCGGGGAACATTAATGATACGGAGGAGGCTAACGGTGTCGGCCGGGTTACTGATAGCGCGGAGATAAGAGAGAACATCTTTAATCTCCTTGCGATCATAAAACTTAAGGCCACCCACGACAGTGTACGGGAGCCCCCAACGCATTAAGGCTTCTTCAAAGGGACGGGATTGGGCGTTGGTGCGGTAGAGAATAGCAAAGTTACCCCAAGAGCCTTCCTTCTGCTCTTTTTCCAAGCGGCGGATGGTACTCACTACAAATTCAGCTTCTGCTAGCTCCGTTTCAGCTTGATGACACACTGCCAGTTCGCCTTCACCCCGGGTAGGTTTGAGGGATTTATCAATACGTTCAGTATTATTTTCAATGAGTGCATTCGCCAGTTCCAGGATCGTTTGGGTGGAACGATAGTTTTCTTCCAATTTGACCATGGTGCGTGTTTCAGCATCTGATAATCCATCGCCAAAGGCTTCTTGGAATTCCATCAAAATCTTAAAGTCAGCACCTCGGAATCGATAGATACTTTGGTCTGCATCCCCCACAACAAAGATGGATCGGTTAGTCCAATCTAGACCCTCTTTCTTTGTTGCCCCGTTAGTCGCCAGAAGCCGTATCAGTTCGTATTGTGTCCGGTTTGTATCTTGATATTCATCAACGAGGATGTGACGATAGCGTTGATGCCAATAGTCCAGGGTGTCAGGCAACTGCCGAAACAGCTGGACCGGGATCCAAATTAAGTCATCAAAATCGAGAGCATTATTGGCCGCCATCTGATCGAGGTATTGCTCATAGACTTTAGCAATGGTTTGACCTCGGAAGTTAGGTTGTTCGGTCGCAAGAGCCTGTGGGGTCCAGCCCTGATTTTTGGCATTACTGATGGCGAAGCGGACCGATCGAGGTTCAAATCGCCGATCATCAAGCTTCAATTGGTTGACGATAATATCTTTCATTAAACTTTGGACATCAGACTCGTCGAAAATAGAGAAGTTCTTGGTCCACTGATGACCAGAGGCATCCCGGTACTTATCAATTTCAATACGCAGGATCCGTGAAAATAAACTGTGAAACGTCCCAATGGAGAGGGGTTTCACATACTTTCGATAGACAGTTGAACGCAGTCGAGTGAATTGATCTGGTGATAACTCATCCAGGGGAGTTCCCTTACGATCGGCTTCATGAGTTTGAAATAAGCGCTCAATCCGTGATTTCATCTCCCGTGCTGCTTTATTGGTGAAGGTCACGGCGAGAATCTCAGCTGGATCGACACTATGTGTCAGCATCAGATTGGCAATGCGGAAGGTGAGGGCCCGCGTTTTCCCCGATCCTGCCCCAGCAACCACGAGTAACGGACCGCAATGATGGTCTGCAGCCCGAGCCTGGGAGGGATTGAGACTGCTGAGCAAATTAACGGTGGACATAAGTCAGGATCCTAAACACACCTGTAAAGCAGTCCCACTATAACGCCTGAGTGGGCTTACCCGGCTTAACCGAATCCTCTCAAACCGAATCTTCTCAAACCGAATCTTCTCAAAAGGATCCAGACTCTTCTTAAACAAATCCAAAACAAATCCAATAGTAATCCAGGTTGCCCCTCAATCATCAGGCCATAGTCCTAGACAGAGGTAATTGGAGGGTAAAACAACTGCCTTCCCCTACCGTAGATCGACAATGCAAGGATCCTTGATGAGCTTCAGCGATCAACCGACACAGATGTAACCCTAATCCATACCCTGAGCGGGCATGACGACCTTGATGAAAGCGTTGAAATAGAACAGCTTGTTCTGCGAGTGGGATCCCAGGACCATTGTCACAGACTTCAAGTTTCAGTACTGACGGATCTAGCATCGGGTCTAAAAACAGATTAATCGCAATGCATCCCTGGTCAGAAAATTTAATTGCATTGTCCACTAAGTTAGTTAAGATACGGCGAATTTCAAGTTGATCTCCCTTGACTGTAGCCGTGGCAATTTCAGGTTTGTACTCCAGGTTTAACTGGAGTTCCTTCTCTTGAGCTAAAGGGGATAGCTCTTCAACCACTTCAGTGGTAATTTTCAATATATCCATCGGCAAAGGCGTCATTAACTTACACCCCGACTCATGTCGCTGCACCTCTAAGAGGGTATCTGCCATTATCTGTAAGTTGTGATTAGTTTGAACCACCCGCTGCAGCATCGTCACCGCGTCCTCAGGCAAGGATCCAAAACTACCATCAATGATCAAATTCAAGACCCGTTCCACGGCAATCAATGGCGTTCGCAAATCATGGGTCAGCCGTGACATAAAATCTTCCCGTTGACGAGATAGAGCCACTTGGGCATCCACACTTTTTTTCAACCGTAGTAACGCGCGCACCCGGGCCAGGAGCTCATCCACATTTACTGGCTTATACACAAAATCATCAGCCCCCGCATCTAGCCCTTCTACTGAACTGGCTTGGTCATAGGCTGTAATCAGTAAAATAGGCAAAAACATAGGCTCTGACCACTGTCGCAGGATCCGGGTAACCTCAATCCCACTCATCTGGGGCATCATCACATCCATTACCACCAGATCTGGCTGCCACCGTTTCACCTCTGCCAGCGCTGTCATCCCATCCTTAGCTACTTGAATGGCATACCCTTCATCTTCCAAAATCACTCTTGTTAAGTACAACCCGTCCGGCGTATCATCCACAACCAGGATCCGTGCAGGAGGAAAGTCAGGTGTCTCGATTGGCATAGGTAAAATCCCTGCTGTGCAGCCCAACTCCGATTAAACCGCAACCCATTCAGAGGAGGCATGCCGAGGGAACTGGACCTGGAAGGTAGAACCAACCCCGTGTTGAGTGGCAACAGAGATCTGGCCCTGCATCAACCCCACCAGTGCCTGCACGATTGCCAACCCCAGGCCGGTCCCTTTATGACGACGAGTCCCCGTTTGGTCGGCTTGCCGAAAGGCTTCAAAAATATGCGGCAATTGCTCTGGCAAAATTCCGATTCCTGTATCGTGTACTACAATTTCAATTACGTCCGGATCCACTTCGTGTAGCAGCACCAAAATCTCACCGCGCTCTGTAAACTTGATAGCATTGGCGATAAGATTAGTGAGAATTTGCCGGATCCGTTGTTGGTCCTGACGGACATCAGTTTGGACCAGTGCCACATTGAGATGCAGATTCAACTCTTTCTGAGCTGCGGTCGTATACAACTCTTGAATCACTGAAGCCGCTAAGTCAGCTAGATCAAACAGATTCGGTTTTAGGGCCAATCGCCCCGCTTCGAGCCGAGATAAATCCAGAATGTCATTGAGTTGAGCCAGCAACTGCCGACTATTGGCTAGGATCCGTTGCACCATGTCGACCTGAGTGTCTGTAAGGGGACCTCGGGTCTGTTTCAACAGGACCTGGGCAAATCCCATCACCGCATTCATCGGTGTCCGCAGTTCATGGGACATCATTGAGAGAAACTCCGATTTCAGCCTTGCGGTTTCTCGAATTTGATCATTTTGGACTCGCATGAGTTGCTGTTGCCGTTCTAGTGCTTGATTCTGTTGGGCCAGATAGTGGCAGCGTTGTTGAAGTTTTTGACAAAGCCCAGTCTGATGGCAGGCTACAAGCCCCGCTGTCGTGACCTCTGAATAGAGACAGTACTGAGTAATGCCGAGTCGAGCCAATGCCGTAAGCAAACCCAGGGGGATGTGTTCTGCTGGATCCTCAATTAGCAGGATGAGGTGACTCTCGGGGGATTGCTGGCATAGCTGTTGTAGGGGCCTGATCAAGTCGAGGGACCAGTGCTCCGGGACCATCAGAATCCAAGTCACGCGTTGGTACTGTAAGTGTGTTAAGGCGGTGGCGCAGTCTGAGGCTTCCAGCAGGGTTGTTAACTCGGGGGTGAGGCGTTCCATTAAACGGCGGCGACGGTCTGAATCATGGCCATCCACGATTAGAGCGGATCCGAGTGAGGTGTGGGAATAACTCATTGGGTGTAGCAATTCTGATTATAGAAATTGGTTGTAGAGAGTAACTCTTGCTCGTCAATCATGGCAGATAAGCTATCCTCCAGTCCTGGCCTCACTAGGCTCTTGGGGCTGCACTCGCCAAAAGAGCTGGGGATTGCTGCCCTGTCCATCCCATAGGGCGGTCACTGTAATGGTGGTAGGGCATTCATACCCTTGCGCATGATAGAAACGCTTGTGAGTGGTGTAGTCTGAAAGCGTCGAACTCAATAGTCGTTGCAACAGCCCCTCATCCGCGTTCACATCTGCAGGATGAATGATCAATGTTAAGGGGTCCAACTGCGCTAATTGTTGTCGATCATACCCAACCATTGTTAAGAAGGCAGAGTTGACTTCGATTACCCGAGCCTCAGGTGTTGTCACCAGGATCCCATCAGTTGCTGCTTCCAGGGCTAATTGAAAACTATGTTTGAGTTGTAGCAAGGCTGCTGAGGTGCCATGGGTGACAGTACTATCTTTCAAACTACCGATCATCCGAACCGGTTTGCCTTGAGCACCGCAGAGAATCCGGCCATAGTCTCGAACCCAGGCATAGTAGCCATCCGCTCGTTGCCATCGATAATCGCAGAGAAATGGCCGTAAATCCGTCAGGCAGTCTGACACTTGCGCCGTAACCCAGGCTCGATCGTCTGGATGGATCCGTTGCAGCCACCAGGTGCGATCCTGCGGATCCTGGCTGGGAAGATGGCCGAACGTGGCCGGTAGTGACGCAGACCATTCCATCTGATCCGATTCAATCTCCCACTCATAAATGACTTGTCGGGATCCTTCTGTTGCGATGCGGAGCCAATCCATTAGACGATTGGTGGTCTGACGTTGGAGTTGTTCAATGCGACTATTGCGATGAACTGCGATTTGCTGCTCTAGAGCCAGAGTAGCAATGTCTCGGTAGAGGCCTAATGCTGAGATGGACGACGGATCCAGAGTTTGAGTATCCGTGGGAATCCAACCCAGGAGCCACGGTTGAGTGGGGGACTCGCGGGTATAGCAGGCGGCGAGGTAGTGGGTCTGTTCAATCCAAGTTAGACGATTGGTGGTCTGAGCGTTTTGATTGTTGACCCAGGCGATGCTCTCCTGCAGGACAGCTGTGAACCAACGGGTGGAGACTTCAAGGATATGATAGGGCGCGGACTGCAGCTCAGAGAGAATTTCGTTGCTAGTTAAATGAATTTGAACCGGCTGCGTGTTGTGATGATCCGTGAGCCAGTAGTCTTGAGGATCCGTTGAGGACGGATAGCCGATACAGAGGGGGGTGATGGATCCGTATTGTTGGAGAACATGACCCAGTCGCTGCAAGACATTGATAGCAGAGTCGGCCTGATGCAAGCTGGCAATTAAGGTTTGCAAGGCTTCAGTATCGGGGGTAGGAAAGTCAGTCACGGATCACCACCAGGACAGAAGGTCGTTGAGTCAAGCCGATTGATTCAGCTGATTCAAGGCTGATTTCATTAAGCCCATCATCTAGCTAGTTCATCAAGTTGAACGTATTCGGCTAATTTCGTCAAGTGTACTGCACCCAACTCACAACTAGCTTACATAGAATACGGATGAGGAACCCAGCTAAACTGCTGCCGCCTGGTCAGCCGTAGTCGGATCCGTTCAGCTAAATCGGCGGGTGTTAGGGGATACACCAGGCAGTCATCACCACCTGCTTGAATCACCTGATGATAGATCCCAGGATCCTGATGCGTGGTTAGAACGAGAACGGGGCTATGAGACCAGTAGGGGTGCGAGCGTAAGACTCGGCACAGATCTAGACCACTAATGGCCAGTAGTTCAAGTTCAAGCACGATTGCGTGGGGTTGCACAGACTGTAGCACTGACCAGAATTGTTGAGGGCCATCCAAGGTTGTAACTTTGAATCCCCAGGTGGGGAGATGGTGTTGCCACTGCTTGAGGCGCTCGGTGTTGGTATCCACCAGCATGATCCGTGGTGTGATCGGGTGCACTAGCGGGTCAATCAACGGAAGCAGGGCCTCCGGTTGGGCTGGCCGTTTAATAATCCATTGGATCCCTTGACGAGCTAAGGTTAAGCGAGTCCGAAAGTCATCTGGATCGATCAACACAACGATGGAGGCAGGCGCCAAGTGCGTCAGTGTAAGAGGGACAAGGCTATTGGGTGAGAGAGCAGGATAGTTGATCAGACAAACACAGGGATCCTGACAATTTTGAAGGGTTAGGTGGGCGGTGGGTAAATCAGGCACAAGGACAGGCAGTGGATTGAAATGCTGCTGAAGTTGATGACTAAATGGATCCTGACCCACGATAACGACTAGAGAGGTGGATAACTGGGATGGTATGGGCTCAAAATAGCAGGCAAGATCCTGATAGAGCAGTTCAATATCTGTTTTGTCTGACTGGTGGGAGTGCAGGTGGGTGGCTAGCGTCCGAGCCGTCTGGGAGCCGTCTTCAAACCCGAAGATATCGAGAGTGGCGGAGAGGGTATGGGTGGCGGAGAGGGCTTGTGCCATGACAGTAGGATCCTGAGAGTCCGAATCCCAGGTATCGAGCATATATTGCAGGATCCTAAGTGAGTCGTGATGCCGCCAAGGTTGCCAAGGGACTGAGTGATTGAGAGATGGAGACAGATTATGGGGGAGCGGATCCTGAGGCTGCTCAAGCGGTTTAAGTCGGTATCCCAGTCCATGTACAGTTTCAATGAAGTCTTCATCAGCACCGGATAGGCGTAACTTTTGTCGGAGGCGGCGAAGATGAGAGCGGACAGTCGCTTCAGTCGGAAATTCAGCAGAGGACCATAGATTATCAATGATGGCTCGAATACTGAAAACATGATGACTATGACGTAAAAACAGTTCTAGTAGTGTTGATTCTTTAGCTGTCAGCTCCACTGGACACCCTGCGAAAGTCACTTTGTAACTTGATGGATCCAAGGTCAATGCTCCCCAAGTTAATACAGGGAGAGCATTAGAATTGACTCGCCGCAGGAGAGCCCGGATCCGAGCACTGAGTTCTTCAATATCGACAGGCTTAACCATGTAATCATCCGCACCCGCATCTAGGCCTCGAATTTTATCTGCGCGGGTATTCGCTTCACTTAATAGGAGGACTGGCATGTGGTAGCCCTGCTGTCGAAAGCGTTGACAGAGGGTAATGCCATCAATAAGCGGTAACTTTAAATCAAGCAAGATCAGATCATAGGTGTAGGTTGAACCGAACTCCCACGCCTGGTGGCCATCCATTAGCGCATCCACTGCGTAGTTCTGATCTACAAGAGCACTCTTGAGAACATCAACGACAAACCAATCATCATCAGCTAGTAAGATCCGCATACCACCAGGACACCGAGTAGAGCTAGAGGTCAGCCGAACTGTCTTGCAATGTCAATGTACGAGTTGGGGATAGTGGACCGATCCAGGTTTGGGATCTAGTCACTAACCCACAAAAAGTTCAATCTACCGAGCCTGGGCCTACTGAATAAATCCAGCCAGTATGAGAGGAATGAACAGCAGCACACCTAGAATCGCGGTCAGAGTGGCTGCATCCACATCAATCGCTACGGGGATCAACGGCTTTCTCTTCTGATTAGGATCCTGAGGATCATCCTGGCGGTTGCGAGGTTGAGGGCTCATAGCCAATTCCAGACGGTCTACTTTACCAGGTAACCATTTTGGTGAAGCTAGATGACAGTTCCGCTGCAATTCTTAACGTAAGACTCAGATACGCATTCGATTCAATATCAGGATCCGGAGTCTAGCTCTGCCGTTATCGGCTCCAAGGCTGTCCGTACGACTTGCTTAAAATAAGACTTCATTGAGGCCAGGGGCAGCTTTTGAATAACCTCGGACGTGAAAGCAACCGTAAGTAGATCTCTTGCCTGTTTCTCATCAATGCCTCGACTTTGGAGGTAGAATATTTCATTGGTCTCTAGTTCACTGATGGTGACACCATGTGAACATTTGACATTGTCATTGAAAATTTCTAACTGGGGTTTCGCATCAACTCTTGACTTTGGTGATAGCAGTAAATTACGACTTGACTGTTCAGCTTGAGTAAATGGGGCTGAGGATTGCACAAGAACTTTGCCATTGAATACGCCATGAGCTCGTTCACTGACCACACACTTGTGAATTTGACGACTTGTCCCATGAGGCACTTGATGATCAATTGTTGTGTGAGTGTCCGCTAACTGCTGCCCTGTACAAACCGTCAACCCATTCCAAGTGGTATCAGCCTGCTCATCCCCCTGTACTAACTCAAAGGTATGCCGCGACAAGGATCCTCCCAAGCCAACGGCATGACAGGTATACCGACTATCCCGAGCTTGATGTACGGCCGTCTTAGCAATATGAAAGGCCCCGGATCCCTCCCGTTGCACCTTTGTATGAGTTACCTGTGCATTCGGATCCAACCAGATTTCCGTCACCGCATTAGTAAAGTAGGATCCCTGCCCCAACCCCACATAGTCTTCAATGATGCTCACAGAACTATTGGCCCCAGCCCACACCAAACACCGAGGACTCGTCAACAGTGCTCCAGCCTGAGAATCCGTAATATGGATTAGATGAATGGGACTTGCAATCACGGATCCTTTCGGCACCAGCAGCACCGTAGCCTCAGATAGACAGGCCGTATTCAATAGCGTAAAAACATCATCCCCAGCTAACTTTTGGAGATAATTCGAAACTAGTTCAGGAGCTAGGCCTGACAACAGGTGGGGCTTGATGGTTTCACCAATGGCTGATGTATTAGAAAGCTCAGGATTGTAGGATCCGTTAACAAAAACAATTTGACTGGATTGAGTCTCTGACCATTGGACTTGCTGAAGTGAGTGAGGATCAGTTAGGCTCAGCGCCTGGCTACTCCTAAAGTCATACTTAAGTAATGGAGACAAGTCAGTATATTTCCAATCTTCATCCCGCGACGTAGGAATATTGAGCTCAGCTAATCGAGCTTCAGCTTGCGATCTCAATGTCGAGAGAAACGGGCTCACTGAATCAGAGCCATCTAGAGAGACTCGCTGGTTGAGTATGGACTGTATAAACGCGTGTCCTCTGTCGGATCCTGTTGCCTCTAAATTCGATGTTGCACTAACTGCCATAATCCTCGATCCATCCTCACTCGTGTGACCCAGCTTAGATCCTTCTATACTGCAGCAGGATCCGTTTCACGCACCCAATCATAGCCCCGCTCTTCCAATTCCAACGCCAATGTTTTATCTCCTGTTGTCACGATCCGTCCGCCCTCCATTACATGGACAAAATCAGGTGTCACATAGTCCAACAGCCGCTGATAGTGAGTAATCATCAAGATGGCATTATCCGGCGTTGATAAATAGTTGATGCCCGAGGATACAATTCTCAATGCATCAATATCCAATCCCGAATCTGTTTCATCTAGGATAGCTAGGGCAGGCTCCAGAATAGCCATCTGCAAGATCTCATTCCGTTTTTTCTCACCACCCGAAAATCCTTCATTCACACTGCGATCCAAGAAACTCGGATCCATCTTGACCACCCTCAGCTTCTCCTGGACAAAGTCATCAAACTCCAGCGGATCTAATTCTGTTTCACCTTGATACGCCCGGCGAGCATTGTAGGCAACCCGAAGGAAATCAGCATTACTGACACCAGGGACCTCCACTGGGTACTGAAAGGCGAGGAACACGCCCGCACGTGAGCGATCTTCCGGCTCCATACCCAACAAGCTTTGGCCCATGTAATCCACTTCGCCACCCGTCACGGTGTAGCTAGGATGGCCTGCCAGAACCTTGGACAAAGTACTTTTTCCAGATCCATTCGGCCCCATAATTGCGTGCACCTCTCCAGCCTTGATTTCAAGGTTGACCCCTTTCAAAATCGGTGTGTCTTCAACCGTAGCCGTGAGATTAGTGACAGACAGGATAATCTGACCGTTCTCATTAATCATGAACGTAAATCTCCGCATCAAATCATTGACGAAATCAATCGATAGGCACTAAGGAATCCAGTCAATCTATCCAATTAGCCGACACTGCCCTCTAACTTGAGGCTCAGTAAGCGATCTGCTTCCACCGCAAACTCCATCGGCAACTGGTTAAAGACATCTTTGCAGAAGCCACTAATGATCATCGAAATGGCATCTTCAATCGAGATTCCTCGTTGTTGGAAGTAGAACAATTGTTCTTCCCCAATCTTGGAGGTTGAGGCCTCATGCTCTACTTTGGAAGCGTTCGTTTGCACTTGAATGTAAGGGAACGTGTTAGCACTACTCTCATCACCAATCAGCATAGAGTCACACTGGGAGTAGTTACGGGATCCGTCAGACTTGGGCCCCATTTTGACTAATCCGCGATAGCTATTTTTGGAGTGGCCGGCTGAAATCCCTTTGGAAATGATCGTGCTCTTCGTATTCTTGCCGACATGAACCATCTTCGTTCCAGTATCCGCTTGCTGGTAATGGTTAGTCAAAGCGACTGAGTAAAATTCACCCACCGAATGATCACCCACTAGAACACAGCTGGGATACTTCCAGGTAATAGCAGAACCAGTCTCGACTTGAGTCCAAGAGATTTTAGAATTGACACCCTGGCATAGACCGCGCTTGGTTACAAAGTTATAGATACCACCTTTGCCATTCTCGTCACCCGCAAACCAGTTCTGGACTGTAGAGTACTTAATCTCAGCATTGTCCAATGCCACGAGCTCAACGACTGCCGCGTGCAGCTGATTGGTATCGAACATGGGGGCTGTACATCCTTCAAGATAGCTGACGTAACTACTTTCCTCAGCTACAATCAACGTCCGCTCAAACTGACCTGAGTCACCATTATTGATGCGGAAATAAGTGGACAGCTCCATCGGACAATGAACCCCTTTAGGAATATAAACAAAGGATCCATCGCTAAATACGGCCGAGTTTAGAGCTGCGAAATAATTATCACCCACGGGAACAACGCTGCCCAGATACGCCTGAATTAGCTCAGGGTAGTCGTGCATGGCCTCTGAGATGGAACAGAAGATCACGCCATCCTTGGCCAGCTTCTCACGAAAGGTAGTGGCAACTGAAACGCTGTCAAAAATTGCATCAACAGCGACATTACTCAATCGCTTTTGCTCAGACAAAGGGATCCCTAGCTTCTCAAATGTTTCCAGCAATGTCGGGTCAACCTCATCCAAACTATTTAGTTTTTTCGCTTGTTTAGGCGCCGAATAGTAAACAATATCCTGATAGTTGATGGGTGGATAGTAAACATTGGGCCAAGCCGGTTCGACCATCTTCAACCATTGCCGATAAGCCCGCAGTCGAAAATCAAGCATGAATTCAGGCTCGCCCTTCTTGGCCCAGATAGCCCGCACCACACTTTCATCGAGACCTTTAGGAATCACATCAGACTCGATGTCGGTGACAAAGCCATACTTGTAGGGCTGATTAACCAGGGATTTAACACTAGCAGTCATGAGCAAGACTCTCTCGGCAAAGTGACGGATTCAAGGTGCAACCGCAGGTTTCACCCTCTCAGCGACACCGGTATCTCAGCCTCTACAGCCATCAGCCAGCGCAGCTAGTCGCAATTGCCCAATCGCAATTACTGGGAGTAAAACAACATGCTTGTTGCTTAAACAATCTTAGGCTACTTTAGAAACAGCAATGTTGTCAAAGTAATTTGAGGTCTCTGATTTTAGGTCTGCTACTGGCTGGGCAAAGTGTCTAGCTGGCGAATCCGTTGTCAAGATCTATCACATGTAAAATCTATTACATGTAAATTGTCAAAGTTGCATACTGTTGATACTGATTTAGTTCCCGGAGGTCAGGGATGCGCCAAGCTCAATCTTCATCGACCAAGCAAGGGATCCTTCTCCACCTGCGCAAGCATGGTTCGGCAACAGCCCAAGACTTGGCGGAGCAGATGCAGGTCTCACCGCAAGGGATCCGTCGCCATCTCAAAGACCTTGAGCACGAAGGGCTCATCAGCTACGACACCACCCAAACCGGGATGGGCCGTCCTCAGCATGTCTACTCTCTCAGTCAGCTGGGCTCCGAGCAATTTCCAGGAGCCTACGACGAGTTTGCACTGGAACTCATGAAGACTCTGTCAGAAACAGTACCGTCTGAGGTGATGGGAACCATCTTACAGAGGCAATGGGAACGGAAAGCTGAAGACTATCGCCTCCACATGGGGCAAGGATCCTTGCAAGAGCGAGTAGAAGCACTGGTTCAACTGCGACAAGCCGAAGGCTTTATGGCTGAGTATCATGTTTTACCCGCATCTAACGAGGGTACGGATCCTGCTTTTGTGCTGACTGAACATCATTGTGCTATCTCGCAAATTGCCCAGACCTTTCCCTCCGTCTGTGGCCATGAGCTTGAAATGTTCGCGGCAGCTCTGCAGGGTTGTCGAGTTGAGCGGATCAATTGGCAGGTTGATGGTCAGCACCAGTGTGGTTATCTGATTACAACGTCAGCCACCTCTCAATCTTTAAACTCGTTAGAGGCTTGAACAGACTGTAGATGTTTGTAAACCCTCAACTGTTGTAAGCCCTCAACTTGTGAGTGCAAGACATGACTACGAACGCAGGACATGAACAAACGAGGTTAACCTGGTAAGCTCCCTGAGGAGACGTTAAATTATGCAGGAGACGTTAAATTATTCCAAAGAGTGTGTCAGCGGGCATACCCTGATTTCAAAAGATGGTAGGATCGCTCTTCGATAAGTAGATTGTAAAACTGAGTGTTTTGTATCTTTCCTTAGCAACGCATCAGGCTGTCCCAACAAAAGTAAAGAAATCCCTATGAGACTGCGTCCAAGGGTGCTCCTATCTCGACAATGGTGTCAGAGCTCAGGTAAATGCTTATGGTAGCCGCAGTTAAAGACACCACATCGCTTCCCCTTTCTCCCGACGAACTTCAACGGATCCATGCCTACTGGCGAGCCGCAAACTATCTGTCTGTAGGTCAGATTTATCTCTATGACAATCCTCTTTTGAAAGAGACATTGACAATTGACCATATCAAGCCTCGCCTTCTGGGTCACTGGGGAACAACCCCTGGCTTGAACTTTATCTACGTCCACCTCAATCGTGTGATCAAAGCCCAAAGCTTGAGCATGATCTACATTACAGGCCCTGGGCATGGGGGTCCTGGATTGGTGGCCAATACTTACCTTGAAGGCACCTACAGTGAGGTTTATCCCAATATTTCTCAAGATGAAGAGGGCATGAAAAAACTCTTCACTCAGTTCTCCTTCCCAGGCGGTGTCCCTAGCCACGTCGCGCCGGAAACACCTGGATCCATTCATGAAGGAGGTGAGTTAGGCTATGCCCTTTCCCATGCCTACGGTGCCGCGTTCGATAATCCTGACCTCATTGTGGCCTGCGTGATTGGAGATGGCGAAGCAGAAACAGGGCCTTTAGCAGCAAGCTGGCACTCTAACAAATTCTTGAACCCTGTCACCGATGGTGCCGTTTTGCCCATCTTGCATTTGAACGGTTACAAAATTGCAAATCCTACTGTGCTAGCTCGGGTTCCCAAGCAGGAACTCGAAAACATGTTCCTTGGCTTTGGGTACAAACCCTATTTCGTTGAAGGATCCGATCCTGACGTGATCCACCAACAAATGGCCGCCACCATGGATGCCATTACGGCAGAAATCAAAGCCATTCAGACTGAGGCTCGAACTAACGGTTTCAAGCAGCGTCCTCAGTGGCCCATGATTGTATTGCGCACGCCCAAAGGCTGGACTTGTCCAAAAGAAGTAGACGGCAAAAAAATTGAGGACTACTGGCGGTCTCACCAAGTTCCCCTCTCGCAGCTGAAAGCGAATCCTGATCATGTCAAAGCTTTAGAAGCCTGGATGAAGACGTATAAGCCAGAAGAGCTTTTTGATGAGACAGGTCGATTGATTCCCGAATTGCAAGCGTTAGCACCTGTAGGCGACTATCGGATGGGAGCTAATCCTCATGCCAATGGCGGTGTGCTGTTGCGTGACCTCAAGATGCCCGATTTCCAGGACTACGCACTCAAAATTGAGAAACCCGGTACCACTCTGGGAGAAGCAACACGGGTCTCCGGTAGTTTCCTCCGAGATGTGATGAAGCTGAACATGGAGAGCCGCAACTTCAGGGTCTTCGGCCCCGATGAAACAGCTTCCAACCGACTCAGTGCTCTCTTCGAAGTCACTGAACGGACCTGGGCTGCCGAGTCTCTACCTGAGGATGATCACATCGCCACAGATGGCCGAGTGATGGAGATTCTCAGTGAGCATACCTGTCAAGGATGGCTAGAGGGGTATCTACTGACTGGGCGGCATGGCTTTTTCTCCTGCTATGAAGCCTTCATCCACCTGATCGACTCCATGTTTAACCAACATGCGAAATGGCTTAAGACCACTCGACACATCTCCTGGCGGGCCCCTATCGCCTCCCTCACCTATCTGCTCACCTCACACGTGTGGCGGCAGGACCACAATGGCTTTAGTCACCAGGATCCTGGCTTTATTGACCACGTTGTGAACAAGAAGGCCGATGTTATCCGTGTTTATCTTCCACCCGATGCCAATACTTTGCTGTCTGTTGTTGACCACTGTCTCCGGAGTCGTCATTACGTCAACGTCATTGTTGCAGGGAAACAACCTCAACTACAGTGGTTAGACATGGACTCTGCGGTTAAACATTGCACGGCTGGCGTCAGTATCTGGGAATGGGCTAGTAACGATCAAGACTCAGAGCCCGATGTGGTTATGGCCTGTGCGGGTGACGTACCCACGATCGAGACCCTAGCTGCTGTAGAGCTCCTCCGTCAGAACTTCTCAGATCTTAGAATCCGAGTGGTTAATGTCGTCAACTTGATGAAACTGCAACCTCAAAGTGAGCATCCTCATGGCTTGAGTGATACTGAGTTTGACTCCATCTTTACGCCCGACAAGCCCATCATCTTTGCCTATCACGGCTATCCCTGGTTGATTCATCGGCTCACCTATCGTCGCCATAACCATGGCAACCTCCACGTCCGAGGTTACAAGGAAGAAGGCACAACTACGACACCCTTTGACATGGTGGTGCTCAATGATCTTGACCGTTTCCACTTGGCAGAAGATGTTATTGACCGAGTGCCCAAACTCCGTTACACAGGAGCCCACGTCAAGCAAAAGATCCGTGACATCCTTGTTGAACACAAGCACTATGTTGCTAAGCACGGCGATGATATGCCCGAGATCAAAAACTGGAAGTGGCCTTACTAATAAAGTTTGCCCTCTGACCATCCTTTAGCTCGACACAGCTCCTACCTCTCCAGCGGGTCAATCTGCCGTTGGAGGGTTCATGTCTATATGGATATATACAGGTATGTACGGAGAAAACCATGGTATTACCAGCACACGCATCCCAAGGTCCAGACCTAATTTCATCTCAGTCTCAACCTAATAGACTAGGTCTTGAAGATGACGCTTTCGGCCTGACCACTGGTTTCTTGAAAGGCTCAACCCTAAGGCTGAATCTGTCTCCATCGTTTGCTGTAGCTCCTCTAGCCTGGATCCTCTAGTCTGGACCCTAGGCAGCTTCGCTCTTAATCCAACCAGTCAGTGCTGTGAGTAGCCACTCAAAACTCTCATCCATTGGCGATTGAGCTGTCACCCAACGAGTTTGCTCCATTTCTATAAATCCATGGAAGGCTGACCAGAGTCCTTGAACCGCATAAATCAGTTGATCCCCTTCAATGCCAAACAGGTCTAAGCAGCGAGAGTAGAAATCTGCCTTAGTTTTCAGAACCGCTCGGAACTCTGGTGTATCCACATCCAGGCTGGTATCTGCCATCACACTGTACAAAGAGGGATGTTCCTGGGCAAATTGGCGATAGGTTGAGGCAATATTCCGCAGCATCGTCGCGGGTTCATCGGTATCTTCCATCTCTTCCAAACGCGTGATCAACTGTCGCCACCCCTCAATGGCCACCGCTTGACGCAAGTCATCATGACTGGACACATGGTTGTATAGGGAGGGCGGCTGGATTCCCAGTTCACGCGCTACCCGGTTGATTCCGAGACCGGAGGTCCCTTCTTTTTCAATGCATGTCAGTGCGGCATCAATAACATCATTACGGGTCAGAGATGAACCTTTGCGACGTGGCATAGTAACCCCCATTCCTTGCAACAATTAAGGATAAAACAAAGCGCAACACCAGTCATGTCCAGGGTTTGGAGACTGCGTACAATCTAATCTAAGCATAAAGTGTTAGCTATGATTAAACTTTAACAACAGCCTAACTACGTAGATCGATCAACAGTGCAGAGGTGAGTAGCGTGTGGGATTCTCGATTAGAAGCTAAGCTCGATTCCATGATTGAGGACCTGTCTCAATGGATGGAGAGTTGGTTCAACGACACTGAAGAGTGGCTCGAATCAATGGAGCTTTCCGTGGCCGAGTGGCTCGTAGAGACTCTGGCAGCCGCTGATCAGACTCTTGAAATCCTCATTGATGGGATTGATGCTGAAACAGACGTGGATCCATGGACTGGATATCCTGAAGTCTGGGACCGGGACGAGCAAGGATCCTTGCAGCGTTCTAACCCAATGGATCCCGCCTGGCGAGCCCATCCTAGCTGGACCACTTTTGCACACCGGATCCCGACTCGCACCCCAGGGCTAGACTCGGAGGATCCCGCATTTACACCCTCAGCTCGGACCTATCCACTGCCCACATTGGGTGATCCGACCTGCCACTACAACGCTCACTCACCGTACCTACGCTGTGCCATTAATCCCTACGGACCCTGTGAAGGATGCCCACAGTATCAGAAACAGGATGACCCACGTACAGATCTGGACTAAAGCCAAAATCGGCCTAGATCTAAACTGTCCTAATACTAGTTTTAGCACCTTCATAATGCAAGTAGCTTAATCTTACTAAATTACCTAGATCAGATCAAACATCCCGTACCCGGACATTGATGTGTTGGGTGTAACTTGTGAGCGTATTTTCCAGCAACATGGTGACGGTCATGGGGCCAACACCACCGGGGACTGGCGTTAGGGCGCGAGCTACCGTCTGCACGCTGTCGATGTCTACATCTCCGACTAATCGACTACCCTCCTCAGTCGTGACGCGATTGATACCGACATCCACCACGACAGATCCAGGTTTCACCATGTTGGCCGTAATCATCTGAGGACGCCCGGTGGCCACAACCAGAATGTCAGCCGTGCGAGTGATGGCCACCAAGTCAGCGGTATGGGAGTGAGCCATGATGACAGTGGCATTCGCTTCTAGCAACATCAAACTCATTGGCTTGCCGACTAAGAGACTCCGTCCCACCACTACTGCCTGCTGACCCGCAATGGGAATGGATCCGGTTTCCAGCAGTCGCATCACACCGTAGGGGGTACAACTCCGTAATCCCGGTTCACCCCGGACGAGTCGGCCTAAGTTAACGGGGTGGAGACCATCCACGTCCTTATCGGGGTCGATGGCTAGGAGGAGTTGTGTGGCATCTAAATGGGTGGGCACGGGGAGCTGCAGTAGGATCCCATCCACACGGGGATCTTGATTGAGGGTATGGATGGTCGCTAGGATCTCCTCAGCGGTGGCAGTGGCCTCAAAGTGGTGGCCGAAGGAG
Source organism: uncultured bacterium (assembly GCA_964443615.1). Lineage (GTDB taxonomy): Bacteria > Cyanobacteriota > Cyanobacteriia > Thermostichales > Thermostichaceae > CAYSWV01. The sequence goes on from CAYUEE010000030.1 coordinate 26,950, forward strand.
GTAATCCCGACCCGTTGACAGGCTTTTTCCTTGTTGCGGACATAGGTGGCACTGGCTGGATTATCCCCTACCATCAGTACGGCGAGACCCGGAGGCCGATTGCCCTCAGCCACAGCGTGACGAATCTTGTCTTGAAAGTGGGCCTGTAGAGTTCGGGCTAGGCCTTTGCCGTCAAGGATCTGTGCGCTCATGGGGGCTTTTGCACCTCTGCTATAGTCTAAAGTCATCACGATACTTTACTAGCCGGGCTGAGTTTTTCCGCTACATTGAAGAGCGTCTCAAGATTGGGGTCATTGTTACGCTAAAGTCTGACGGGATCCTGACCTGAGCCTCAGCCCATGTTGATTGATGCATTCACTGACCTACTACTGTTCGGATAGCATGGTTACTGCACTTCCCACTCGGACTCACACCACCTATTGGCCAGGGTTAATTCACCACTACTGGAATTTTCTGCCGGTCACCGATCAGACACCTGTGGTGACGCTCCATGAGGGCAACACTCCCTTGATTCCTGCTCCGAGTTTGGTGGAACGGATAGGGAAGCCGTGTGAAGTCTTCATTAAGTTTGATGGATTGAATCCGACGGGTAGTTTCAAAGATCGCGGAATGACAATGGCGGTCTCGAAGGCGAAAGAGGCCGGGGCTGAGGCCGTGATCTGCGCCAGTACAGGAAACACATCGGCGGCGGCGGCAGCGTATGCAGCCAAGGGAGGCATGAAGGCTTTTGTGCTGATCCCGGATGGGTATGTGGCCCAGGGCAAGCTGGCTCAAACGTTGATGTATGGAGCTGAGATTATTGCGATTCGTGATAATTTCGATCGGGCGTTGGCGTTGGTGCGAGAGCTGTCCCAGCAGTATCCGGTGGCGCTAGTGAATGCGGGGCATCGCTATCGGGTGGCGGGGCCGAAGCCGGGAGCGTGTGAGCGTGTGGGTGCGCTGGGAGATGCCCCTGATTGGCTGTGTATTCCGGTGGGGAATGCGGGGAATATTACGGCCTATTGGATGGGATTTTGTCATTACCACCAAAAGGGATACACGACGCATCGACCGCAGATGTATGGGTTTGAAGCAGAAGGATCCGCCGCCATTGTCAAAGGCCAAGTCATTACTCACCCAGAGACCATTGCGACGGCTATCCGGATCGGGAATCCAGCCAGTTGGGTGCGGGCTACAGCGTCTAGAGATGCTAGCAGGGGGGCAATTGATAGTGTGACGGATGCAGAGATCCTGGAGGCTTACCGATTGCTGGCTCGGACGGCTGGGATCTTTTGTGAACCAGCAAGTGCGGCGTCGGTGGCGGGGTTGATCAAGTATCGGGAGCGGGTGCCAGCCTACAGCCGAATTGTGTGTGTGCTTACTGGGAATGGATTAAAGGATCCGGGCACGGCCATCGAGCATAGTCAAGCGGAGATCCATGCGGGGGTAGAGCCGGATCTGGGTTGTGTCGCCAAGGTTATGGGACTTTAAGTAGCTCTCGTAAGACTTTGACCTTGAAGTTATGGCTTCATCGGTTTTGCTGATTTGGGTATCTGCACTGATGTCCTGAGTATTGGTAGGGATGCTCTGAGTCCCGACAGAGATGTCTTGAGTATCAGCAGAGATGTTCTGAGTATCGGCAGAGATGTTCTGAATGTCGTGGCTGGTAGGTTAAGTATCGACGATACCGGATCCTGCTTCTCTTGACAGGTGGGATCGACAACTGGAGGATAACTGAGCTGTCACCGTCACTAAGGATCCATTTAGGTGGAAGGACAGTCATAGGCCATGGTTAGTATCAGCCGTTCACGCACCACAATTTTGGAAAATGGAGATCGCCTCAGCCGTGATGACTTTGAACATCGCTACGCAGCCTCCGATATCGACAACGCTGAACTGATTGAAGGGATTGTCCACATAGCGTCACCTTTACGGTTCACTTCTCACGGCAAACTGCATGTTTTAATGTCAACCTAGTTAAATATTTACCAAATGAATCAGCCAGGATTAGAAATCGTAATTGAACCCACGGTGCGGCTCGATGAAGAGAACGAGTCCAATCGGATGTGGTTGTGTTCCAAGAGGGCGGCAGTACCTATATTGATGCCGATGACTACCTCACAGGATCCCCCGATCTAATTGCCGCAGGGATCCTTCATCGTCCTGAGTTCACCAGATTACGTTTGGATGTGGCAGCGATGGTGCGGGGGGATATCGCTCAAGTTTTGAAGCGGTTAGGATCCGACCAAACCTAAACCTAACCAGGATCCACCTCGACCGCCTGCACTACCGCCGCCAACGCAATCACCCCATGACTCAGATGCGTTCCCCCTTGCAGATAGACAATATAAGGATCTCGCATTGGACCATCCGCTGACAGCTCAATCGAACTCCCCTCAATGAATGTCCCCCCCGCCATCACCACCGGATCCTCATACCCTGGCATCGCCTCCGGAATCGGTTCGAGATACGACTCAATCGGTGAACTGTGCTGAATTGCCCGACAAAACGCCTGCACTTTCACCGCGGATCCTAATTGAATGGCTTGAATGATATCCGTCCGGCGCGTGAACGGATCCGGCAACACCGCGTAGCCCAACGCCTGAAACACATGAGCTGCCAGGTGAGCAATTTTGACCGCTTCCCCCACCATCTGCGGCGCCAGAAATAATCCCTGATACAGCAAGCGATTCTGATTCAGAGACGGTCCTCCTTCTGTGCCAATCCCCGGAGCCGTCAGTCGATACGCCGCTTGTTCCACCAGCTCCCGTCGACCGGCCACATACCCCCCTGTCGGAGCCAGAGTGCCACCGGGATTTTTAATTAAGGATCCGGCCATCAGATCCACTCCCACCTGAGTGGGTTCCCGCTCCTCCACAAACTCGCCGTAGCAATTGTCCACAAAACAGATGACGCTCGGATCCTGAGCTTTGACAAGAGTCACAATCCGTTCAATCTCCGCCACAGAAAGACTAGGTCGCCAGTCATATCCACAGGATCGTTGAATGTGGACCAGTCGAGTATCCGGACCTATTGCCGTCTCCAGAGCCTCCCAGTCCAAGGTGCGATCCGCTCGGAGCTCAATCTGGCGATAGGTAATGCCAAAGTCGCGTAAGGATCCTTGCTGCTCCCCCCGGATCCCAATGACCTCTTCCAATGTGTCGTAGGGAGGACCGGCCACAGCTAGCATCTCATCCCCAGGCCGCAACACCCCAAACAATGCACAGGCAATCGCATGAGTCCCCGACACAAATTGGATCCGGACTGCTGCTGCTTCTGCACCTACGGCCTGGGCAAACACAGCATCGAGGACATCCCGACCCCTATCATCATGGCCATATCCCGACACCCCACTGAAGTGATGGGATCCTACCCGCTGCCCTCGAAAGGAGGCGAGGATCCGGGCCATATTCTGCCGCACCGTTTGATCAATCTGCGCAAAGATCGGTTGGAGGGCCTGCTCGGACGCCTGAAGTTGATCTGAAATGGGGTCCACAGAGAGCCGTTCAGGGGGAAAGCTCATTTTGTTCACACGGATCCTGTCAAATTGTTTCAGATCCTACGGTAGATGACGGGCTAATCTGGTGCAATACAGATGTTGATGACGGGATCACTAAGCATCATGAAAAAATGTAAATGTAAGGCGCATAACATTGGACTCGGATGCTACGTTGAAGTCATCTCAAGTAGTTCAGTTGTCTTTCAGGTTATGCCTTTTTGAGTTGGCCCGTTGAGAAGTCAATCTTTAGAAGCTCATCTTTTTAAAAGTTAATCTTTGAGATTCATTAGTCCTTGAGATTAATTGAGTCTCTGGCGAGGTTGAGCGGCCTTTGAGGGTGCCTTTGAGGCTAGTTAAAAAGATTAGCTGAAGTGATTGATTGAAACAGGCTTAATTGAAACAGGCTAATGTGAGATAGGCCGATGTGAAATAGGTTGAAGATGCTGAATTGATGAGTGTTGGTGAATTGATGAGTGTTGGTGCTCAGGGCCAACTTGATTGTGCATCCTGTCGAATTTAAGGGGTGATGCCTCCAATGCGTAACGCTTCGTGATGTTTGAACCCAAAATCTTGTGAAGGCCATCGATCGTTCCTGTCATCCCTTCAAGGACTGAGTCCTGATTCGGGGATTGTGCCAACGCCCCCTGATCCATTTGCCTACCTGACCCGACCTAGACGAGGAGGTCCTATGACGAAGTTTGTAATTCAAGGCAAAAACGTTGCTATCACCGATGCAATGCGTGATTATGTGAATGAAAAAATTGAACGAGCTGTGAGTCATTTCACTCAAATCACCAGTGAGGTGGATGTGCATCTATCAGTCGCGCGCAACCCTCGCATCGCCCAAAGTCAGTCGGCAGAAGTGACGTTGTATGCCAATGGTACGGTAATCAGAGCTGAAGAAAGCAGTCAGAATATGTATGCCAGCATTGACCGAGTTGCGGACAAAATCACTCGGCAGCTGCGAAAATTTAAAGAACGCACTGGGGTTCACAAAGTCAAGCACTCCACTAAAACCTCGGTGGTGGTAGGGTTTCAACAACCGATGACTCCACCTGATCTCGATCGACCTGTGGAACTCCCTAAAGAAGTCGTCCGGACCAAGTATTTCGATATGCCTCCCATGAGCGTTGATGAAGCCCTGCATCAGCTTGAACTTGTAGATCATGATTTCTATGTCTTCCGCAATGGAGCCACGGATGAAATTAATGTTGTCTACGAGCGCAACCACGGGGGATACGGCGTTATTCAACCCAAATCTTGACTGGTAGCTAGTGGCTTGAAATCTAGATGGTCTCGAATAGCACCCTAGTACCCTCGGAAAGTTATCCTAGTCGTCAGCTCTTTTAAGCCTTCGACATCCTCTCCAACGTCCTCCGACAGGATCCGACTACCACGGTGTGGTGTCTTAAGGATCCTGTTACTTTTCTATAGTTTCGTGTGAGTGTATAGACCTAAACCTGATCTCATGGGATCCTTCGGGCACAGTGGGAGAACATTACCCAGTCTACGGATCCTGCTGATAAGGGACTGACGTTTATAACTGGCAATTTACAACTGCTGGCACTTACAACTGCTGGCACTTACAACTGCTGGCACTTACAACTGGCAAAGAGGAGGTCTAGGGTGTTTTCACGACGTAAAGTGATGGCTCTACTGGGAGCCGGGGCAACAGGAGCTTTTGTCGCGTCAGCTTGTGGTAGCAACTCTAGCGTGACCACAGGTGTGACTCCAACGATAGGGGCCGATGCTGCGTTCGAGGCTGAAATTGATGAAACCATGCTGAGGGCGCTATCGGGTGGCGGGTTTGGACGATTACGCCCTCAGTTACCTGAAAACGTTAGAGAGTTAGAGCAGGTGGGGAATGGGTTCCTGGCCCGTCGCTTACTCGCTGTGCCTCGGGGATTCCGCTACACGGCCCTATCCATTACCGGTCAACCCATGAGTGACGGCAACAATGTGCCTGCTTTACATGACGGTATGGCCTGCTTTCAAAACGGGTTAGATTACCTGTTAGTTCGGAACCATGAAATCCCTGTGGGTGGGCCGTTAGCGGTTATTTCAAACTCTGTTCCAAAATATGACAGCCGTGCCTTTGGCGGAACAACCACTTTAGTTGTTGGTCGCAATGGCTTGTTAAAGCGTGATTTCGTCTCCTTAGCGGGTACCGTGCGCAACTGTGCCGGTGGCCCTACACCTTGGGGCTCTTGGCTTAGCTGTGAAGAGACGGTTGAAACCCCCGAAAGTATACCTCTGCTCAATGAGCGGCATGGCTATGTGTTTGAAGTTCCCGCGGGTCGCTTCAGCATTGCAGATCCAGTCCCCTTGCGCGCGATGGGCCGATTCCGGCATGAAGCTGCTGCTGTGGATCCAGCCACTGGCATTGTCTATGAAACGGAAGATAGCGGTGGTGGCTGCTTTTACCGATTCCGCCCGAATGTGCGGGGTCAGCTCCGCTTGGGTGGTACCTTAGAAGCTCTGCGGTTGGATCCGTCGCAAGTGATTAACACCGGGACAGGCTTCAGCAATCAAGTCGGTCGGGAGTTGCCCGTATCTTGGGTTGAAGTGGAAGAACCTGATCCAGCAGAGGACACTGTCGCCTTGCAAGCTCAAGCCCGCAACGCTAGTATCTTCCGCCGAGGTGAAGGAGCTTGGTACGGTAATGGCGTGATCTACTTCGTATGCACGAGTGGCGGTGATGCTGGTCAAGGCCAGATTTGGGGCTACAACACTAATCGGAACACCCTGACTCTCATCTATGAGTCCGGATCCGAGCAGGAGTTGGACAACCCCGATAACGTCACTGTGGGACCCGATGGATCCTTGTTCCTCTGTGAAGATGGGGATGGGGCGCAGTACGTAGCCGGTTTAACCCCCGGTGGCGAGCCATTCCGTTTTGCCTTGAATCTGTTGGATACTCGCGAGTTTGCAGGTGCTTGCTTTTCCCCTGATGGCCGCAAGCTATTCTTCAATGCTCAAGGGGTTGGCATTACCTACTGCGTCTGGCGTGAGGATAACCAGCCAATTGTGCTGTGATGGATCCGTTGCGTTGAACAGTCGACTCTGAATAATTGATGACAGGGGGTGGTTGAGTGAGCTACCCCTTTTTCAATATAATCGTTCAATACACTTCCCACTCACTGTCTCCAGTATGGTGTACCCTGGTCTGACCTATTGGCTTAGCCCTCTCCTCCTCACTGGGATCAAAGCGTATTGGATGCAGGATCCTCAGCTGAGACCCCACCTGATTGCCAGCCTTTACCTTGCTGAAGCCGGATCCGCGGGCTACCTTCGTGCCCTTAGTCACCGTGCTCGTCGAGAAGGAGACAGCTGGCTAGCCAATCAGTTAATCCATCATTCTCAAGACGAGAAACATCACAGCACCCTACTGCTCAAAGCCCTCCACTACTGGGATAAAGATCCCATCCAACTCACTAAATTGCCGGCTACAGATCCACGGCGCCGGACGACATTCTACGACAGCTACTACCACGGCTACGCCACCTCTCACCTCCACCCCCAATCGATTGGCTGGCTCACCTTTTTGAGTAGCACCTATGTTTTAGAAGCGGACTCGGTGGGGGAATTTCGTCGCTTGGCCTCAGCTCTCCCCGCCTCTGATGTGGGATGTCGGATCCTATCGCGCTCCTTGCACGCCATCGCCAATGATGAACGGCGACATGCTCAGTATTTACTCGAAGCCCTCTCTCAGCGTCAGGATCCGCCGACAGTTGCGTTTGAACTAGAGCACTGGCGGCAGCGCAAATTGATGGCTACAGTGGCACTGGTTGAAGACTTCTGGCAGGATCCTCATGTGCCTCAGTTAGCTCAGGCTCGATAACTCCAAGGAGGCCAATGATGCTCACCCCTGCTGATATTGTCGGTGTTTGGCGCTTACAATCCTGGTCCACGACATCCGCAGATCAGCACACCTATCCTTTCGGCTCGGATCCTATTGGTCGTTTGATTTACACTGCTGATGGCTACATGTCTGCCACTATTGTCCGCTCCCAGCGAGCCCCAGTGCAGCTCCCCGCCCGCAACGTGGTGCAACTGCAATCTCTAGTGCGTAACCCGCTCCAGATCCTCCCCGCCCTCTCTGCCGTTGGTGCAGGGATCCGTTATTTCCAAGCGGCCACGGGCACTATTGCCTATAGTGGCACCTATGACTTACAGGGCACCTCTGTGGTCCATCACGTTGATGCTAGCCTCCTCCCCGATTGGATGGGTCAGGATTTAGTGCGCACTTATGAGTGGTCCGATGGCGTACTCTGTTTGAGTCCCCCTCTAGATCACGGAGTCAATCATTGTCTACGATGGATCCGTGAATCCACTTGACATATGTACGCCTCTAGCCTCAAGTGAACAGTCTTATCATGGCAACTAAGCCCCATGATTGGGCCTAACGTTCCGCGATAGCCAGATGTGGCGATAGCTAGACCCTCAGCACAGGATGACTCTAGCCAGATGATCTCAACCTAGATGATCTCAACCTAGATGATCTCAACCCAGATGATCTCGACCCAGATGATCTTGACCGGAATAGCCTCTCACAGCCCTAACAGATAAGGACTATAGGTGACATGATCGCTGACAACCTTCAATCTATGGTTATTTTAGTGATTGATGACACTGCCTCGAATGTAGAACTAATGTCCCTCTTTTTAAGAGATGCAGGCTTTCAAGTTTTGGAAACACTAAATAGCCTTACAGGTCTACAGTTAGCGGCTGACTCCCAGCCTGCTCTAATTCTGTTAGATGTGCGGATGCCGCAAATTGACGGATTTGAACTCTGTCGTCGCTTGAAAGCTACCCCCCTTACCCGTGATATTCCCGTTATTTTTACTACCTCCGCTGCTGATCCTGTCAACATTGTCAAAGGACTTGAATGTGGTGCTGTAGACTATATTGTTAAACCTATTCAACCAGAAGAAGTCTTGGCTCGCATTCAGGTTCATCTCCAACTACGGCAAACCACTCAAGCTCTCGAAGAAAAGAATCAATTACTGGAAGCTGAAATCCGCGACCGCCTCACCGCTGAAGCCGCTCTGCGTCAGTTAACCGACGAGCTCGATGCTCGTGTTCGGACCCGTACCCTAGAATGGCAAGAGGCTACTCGCAAAGCTGAGCTCGCTAGCCAATCTAAAACACGATTTCTGGCCTGCATGAGCCATGAACTTCGGACCCCGCTGATTGGGATCCTGGGATACGGCGAATTGTTGATCCGCAAAGCTCAGGCAGCCCATGATGAGGGTGCAGTCAATGACCTCAGTATCATCGTCAATGCCGGCCAAGATCTGCTAGATCTGATCAACAACATCCTCGACTACTCTCGCATTGAATTTGGTACTATTGAAGTTCATGCCGAAGCCTTTGACCTGCGTCAAGCGATTGAACAGGTTATCCTTATGATTCAGCCCATGGCCTTCGAACATCAAGTACATCTACAACTATCAATTGCTGATGATATTAGCTGGGTTACAGCTGACATGAAGAAAGTGCGTCAGATCCTCACTAATCTCCTGACCAATGCCTGCAAATTCTCCCCTCAAGGTCTAGTTCATCTCGAAGTTCATCAAGTCACCCGTCGGGGTCAACTATTAATTCAATTCGATGTTAGAGATACAGGCATTGGTATGTCCTCGGAGCAACTGGAGCGTATTTTTCAACCCTTCACTCAAGGAGATCCATCCTCTACCCGTCGATTTGGCGGCACTGGCCTCGGGTTGAGTATCACCAAGCACTATGTCGAGATCATGGGGGGTAGCATCTCCGTTACAACAGCTCCCGATCAAGGCAGCACCTTCACCGTTGCTCTGCCCATTGCCTCGGCCCCGGCCAAGGATCCTACCCTTGACCCAGTACTCTTAGCAGCCCTGAGTACTATGCCCTTAGAATGGCGTCAGGAGCTCTACCAAGCCACGCTCCAACTGGATACGGATAGCCTCACTGCGCTAGTTACTGCCATTGAACAGGCCCCCCTCGCTGACACACTGTCAGACCTGATAGAAACGTATCAATTTGAGCAACTGATTCAGTATTGTGAACAGAGTTTAGCCATTAACTCATCGGATCCTTAGCCGTGCCGGATCCTTAACCTTCTATGCTGGAAAGGACTCTGGTCGAATCGTTGACTCCCTCATTTCCATCTTCGTCATGCGCGTTATCTTCTTTGGCACTCCCCTCTTTGCCGTTCCTACTCTCGAGCGTCTCCTAGCGCACTCCTCTTTTGAAGTTCTGGGCGTTGTATCCCAACCCGATCGTCCTCAAGGCCGAGGTCAGAAACGCCTACCGCCCCCAGTAAAAGTCGTCGCGCAACAGGCTCAACTCCCCATTTGGCAACCCGAACGTCTCCGCCGCTCTCCTGAAACTCTCAAGGCCTTGGAGGACTCTCAAGCTGATGCCTTCGTGGTGGTGGCCTATGGTCAGATCTTGTCTAAGCAGGTGTTACCAATGCCTCGTCTCGGGTGCGTGAATGTGCATGGATCCTTATTACCCGCCTACCGAGGAGCCGCTCCCATTCAATGGGCCATTGCCAGAGGGGAATCTGAAACCGGCATCACGACAATGTTGATGAATGAAGGCATGGACACTGGTGACATGTTGCTGAAGGCCTCTGTTCCTATTGCTCCTGAGCAGACCTTTACTGAACTGGCTGAGGTCCTAGCGCCTTTAGGTGCAGACCTGTTGATTGAAACCCTACTTAAACTAGAGGTGGGTGAGCTCACTCCTGTTCCACAAGTTGATGAGCAAGCTACCTATGCTCCTCTCCTAACTAAAGCTGATTTCCATTTAGACTGGACTCACCCTGCTATCGAGCTCCACAATCAGATCCGTGCCTTTGCTCCTCAGTGTTTCACCTCTTTTCAACAGGACCGCCTCAAAGTGCTCCGCTCTGCACCTCCCACTGAGACTGCTAATCCTGCCGATGAACCTGGACGGATCCTAGATATCAAAAAAGGGATCGGCTTCACTGTTCAAACAGGATTCGATCCCCTTCTCATCACTCAAGTTCAAATGGCCGGCAAAAAAGTACAATCCGCCTGGGATTTCGCCAATGGGGTCAGACTGCAACCAGGGAATCTGTTGGGAGCCTAACGAGTGGGATCCTAACGAGTGGGATCCTGGTGAGATCCTGATGAGATCCTAGTGGTTCAGATCCTTACTCTAGAGGCTGGCCATAACCTGACGTGCAGCAGCTAAGGTCTTGTCAATATCAGCTTCAGTATGGGCTAAGGAGGTGAAGCCAGCTTCAAATTGAGAAGGTGCTAAGTAGATCCCAGATTCCAACATGCCTCGGTGAAATACCTTGAACTTCTCTAAATCAGAGGTTTTAGCATCTGTGAAGTTGTTGACGGGACCTGCTGTGAAGAAGAAGCCAAACATCGCACTGATATGTCCTCCACACGCAGCTTGTCCAGTTTCTTGAGCCACCGCCAGCATCCCCTCGGCCAAACGCTTTGTGATTGCCTCTAGCTGCTCATAAGTCCCAGGACGCTGTAACAGTTCTAACGTTTTGATTCCCGCTGTCATCGCTAGTGGATTCCCCGACAATGTTCCTGCTTGATACATTGGACCCGCTGGAGCCACCATTTCCATGATGTCGCGCCGGCCCCCGTAAGCCCCCACCGGTAAACCTCCACCAATCACCTTACCCAAGGTTGTGAGATCGGGTGTAACCCCAAATTTAGCTTGGGCACCGCCATAGGCAATCCGGAAACCCGTCATCACTTCATCGAAAACTAGCAGCGCACCGTGCTGAGTCGTGAGCTCCCGCAATCCCTCTAAAAATCCAGGGAGAGGTGCAATGAAGCCGGAATTACCCACAACGGGCTCCAGAATTACCCCAGAAATCTCACCTGGATGTGCTTCGAACAGGGCTTTGACCGCTTCTAGATCGTTATACGGAGCGGCTAGCGTCTGGCTCGTAGCAGCTTTGGGAACACCGGGGGAATCGGGTAGACCAAGGGTCGCAACACCGGATCCGGCCTGAACGAGGAACATATCCGCATGGCCGTGATAGCAGCCTTCAAACTTGATCACCTTTTCCCGGTTTGTGTAAGCCCGCATCAGTCGCAGAACCGCCATGCAGGCCTCTGTTCCAGAATTGACAAAGCGCACCATTTCGACGCTAGGCACGGCTGCAATCACCATCTGCGCCAACTGATTTTCCAGTGCACAGGGAGCACCAAAGCTGGCCCCTTTCTCTAACGCTATCCGTAGTGCCTCCATGACTTCAGGATGCGCATGTCCCACAATTGCAGGGCCCCAACTGCCGATATAGTCGATATACTGATTGCCATCAACATCCCACGCGTAGGCCCCTTTGACTCGATCAAACAAGACTGGCTCGCCACCCACTGACTTGAATGCTCGTACGGGGGAATTTACTCCACCGGGCATCAGCTCTCGGGCTTGAGCAAACAGTGCTTGTGATTGAGATGTGTTGAGCGTTGTTGTCGCAACCACCAGAGTCTCCTTCGTCAATAGTTTTGTTCATCCTAGGTTCGATTTGGTTAGGCCAGAGGTGTTCGGCCCTCATTCAGATCTAGATGGATTCGGTCTAGTCTGGGGTGGCTGAGGGTGAATTGAGCAAGGATCTTAAGCTTCTCTACAGCAATCGTCCCCCTACACTTGAGGCCATCTGTCAACCGGGACTATGACCGGATCCGGCCCAGCCTCCTCCGCTTAACCCCCTCTCAACGTAGGATCCTAGTGCGTCATCCTTAGCTAATGTGACGAAATCTTAACCTGCTGATAAAACAGTGTTTACTCGTGAACTGGACACAGACGGTATCGTGTTGGGTGTGACACATCCAGCTATACAACCCTTTTTGGGTAAGTTCCTATGTCAAATCTT
>CAYUEE010000031.1:0-39273 GCA_964443615.1 uncultured bacterium
GCCGTGGGATAGTCAACCTGCTTGGGGTAACTTACGGATCCGATGTCTTGGTCTACAGCGATGAGAAAGTCTGATAGATTTGGCCCTTGCCCTTGATCAATGAGATCTTGCATCATGGCACTCACGGATTCAGGAGGCGTCAATCGCAGGAGGGTCCGAACGGTCTGCCGGAGACGAGCATCTAGTTCCGGAAACAGTGAATTCAGCCGGTCTTCCGTTAGTCGCTGGGCCGTTCTAATCTGTTCCGGTAAGTCAGCCTCAAGAATCCCCTCAGTCAGTAAAGATTCACTAGACTCCAGCAATACAGTCGTAGCTTCCGCCACAATCAGAATGACAGGAGCCTCTAATCTGGGAATCATGCGCTGGCGTCCATTACGTCTGGGTCAGCAGGGTGAGGCGGATCCGCAGATTGCACCTCCAATGGTTGAGAATGGCATGGAGTGACCGGCTGATTGGTTGAGTCAGATGCGTGGCGCCAGTGCAAACCGATCAGAGCATCGTATAAGAAGCTCCCGAACTCGCCTCTCTGCCAGATACCCAAGGTTTGCTTACAGCCTCGTTCATCGAGTAAGGGTTTGACTTGATAGTAAGCCGGTTGGTACCGATACCAGGGGATCGATGGCCATAGGTGATGGATGAGGTGGTAATTCTGGCCGAGTAGGAGGATATTAGTTAACCAGCCAGGATAAACACGGGCGTTCTCCCAGCGCCCCCGTTCCGCAAACGGTCGGTGGGGCAGATAGTCAAAAAAGAGCCCCAGCAGTAGTCCCATGATGAAGGCGGGGGGGAGCCAATAGTTCATCAAGTAATCTGAATAACCATAGTGAATCGCAACGACAAACGTGATCACGACCACTAGACGACTAAGACACCATTCCAGGAAGTCCCACCGCCCTTTGCGCCACAGCTGCCGCTGGAAAAAATAAACTTCGTGATAGAAGAAGCGAACAGCAATAAGCCACAATGGACCGCCAGTTGACACGTAATGATCCGGATCGTTGTTAGGGTCGTTGACATGAGCATGGTGTTCCAAGTGGACTCGTTTGAAGACAGGATAGACGAATCCTTGCAGCAGAGCGGATCCATGACCCAGGGCTTCGTTGAGGATTCGATTCCGGTGAGCAGCGCCATGCGAGGCATCATGGATGATAGTCCCCAACACATACAATGAGATGAAGTTTTGCCAAAATACGACCCAACGAGGCCAGTCCCAGTAGCTATACCCGCAAAAAGAGCAGACAGCTAGGACCAAGGATCCGCAAAACATAAGAAGAGTAGGGTTCCAAAACACCTGGGGAGGTCCGAGAAACTGACGGGGAACTATCGTTCGTTTAGCCGCGCCTGCCACCACCATGAATCTTGACTCCCACTTGCATTCAAAACGGACTGTTATCAGTTGACAAAAGAATCAAATCCAATGTTCAGCTTCTTAATGTTTCTTAGTATAAAGCAATCGGTCTAATTCATGGCAAAGCTGTCCGGGGAGATTTGTCTAAGTCTCTTTGGATCGATCATCCTAGAGGTAGTGAAGCATCCTAAAGACCGTGAAGAGGAGAGGATTGATGATATCTGAGACATTGCAAATACCGGCAGCATGGACTCCATGGGTGGTTGGGATCCTGCTGAATGCAACAATTGGGATCCTGGGGATACTGTCTTCTCAGAAAGCATTGACTACAAGTGGTGTTCTCCATGCTGTGGTCTTAGGAATCTTGGTATGGGGTGGTTTGGGCTGGCGGGGTTACGTCATTGTAGCGGCGTATTTTTTGCTCGGAACGTCAGTGACAAAGTTGGGGCTGGCCCAGAAAAAAGCTAAGGGGATTGCTGAAAAACGAGATGGCCGTCGGGGGCCTGAGAACGTCTGGGGATCGGCCTTAACTGGTGCTGTGTGTGCCGTGGGCTACGCCGTAACGACTCAGCCTCTGTGGTGGTTGGCTTATGTTGCAAGTTTTGCTGCTAAGTTGGCAGACACAACCAGCAGTGAAGTGGGCAAGGCTTACGGTAGAAAGACCTTCCTGATCACGACATTGGAGTCTGTCCCTCCTGGCACGGAAGGCGCGATTAGCCAGGAAGGATCCTGGGCGGGGGTCTTGGCCGCGGCGGGTCTTACCGGTCTGGGTTGGGGTATTAGTCTAGGCTGGCACGGATCCCTCAACGCTGGCCAATGGATAGGATTTTGTTGGCTTGCAGCGGTGATCGCTAATGTCATAGAAAGTTGGATTGGCGTAGTGTGGCAGGCCCAGGTTGAATGGTTGACCAATGAGTTTGTGAATGGGATTCAGACTGCTGTGGCAGCGGGGTTAGTGGCATGATTATGGATACTGGCATCTGAGTTTTATATCAGGGGGAATTCGTTTCTCTCCTTTTGTTGACAGGTCTAGCCAAGCAAGTGAGGATCGTTCCGTACTGTTGGAAACTATGGAGAAGACATATGGTCGGGTTGCTAGTAGTAGCGGCGATTGTCTTGTTGGCATTTGTGGGATTTAAGGTGACGGATCAGGACTCTACCCCCACGGTGGAAGACTCTGTTCCGGCAGATGAGCAGCTAATGCAGACCGAGAATGACGGCTTGATTGAAACCATCACCAAGCCCAACCAAGTGAGAGAAAGTCTCAATAATGCTATGGAGCAAAATCAGAATCGAGTTGATGAGTTGGAGCAGTCGCTTGATTCAGGATCCTGAGATTATTTAATTTGAGTCTAGAAATGACGGTCTGGTTTATTGAGCTCAGTTTCAGTGCAGACCACTAATCCTAGTAGGGAAAGATAATCCTAGTAGGGACAGATAATGGACTGAATTGATGTGTGTTGGAATCCAAAACGCGGTACAGTCTTCATGTGATTCAGCCACTCCACAAGCAACTTCCATGCGGATTCCCCTCATCACAGCCGATCAAGCCGACAAGCAGGTCCAGAAGGTCTACGAAAGCCTCGAGAAAGCCTACGGATCAGCCCTCAACCCCCTTAAAGCAATGGCTCACAAGCCCCAACTCATGCGGGCTGTTATGACTTTATATGGATCCATTCACGCTGAGAATCCTAATTTGTCTGAAGAGCTCAAGGAACTCATCAGTATTCGTATTTCTCAGATTAATGGGTGTCGACACTACTGCCTGCCTTTCCACACTCTGCAAGCCCGCAAGCATGGAGCGACCCCAGCTAAGATTGAAGAAGTTGCCAAAGCACGTGTGAGCACTCTGCTGTCTCCAGCCGAGAAGTTAGCCCTTGAGTACGCTGAACGGATGACAGTAGCAAGCATGACGGTCACGGATACATTTATTACTGAGCTCAAAACCATTTGGTCTGATGCCGATGTTGTTGAATTAACGGCTTTGATCGGGTTTATGAATTTTTGGACGAAAGTGATCGATGCCCTCGAAATCCCTCTTGATGAGGTCTTTGCTGAAGAATTGTCTACGTTAGACTGAGAGGCTAAGTGTTGGACCTGGATTGATCAGGAATGGTGATCCTTCCTGTTTAGCACTCAATCTAGTGGGCCTACTGAGATTGCCTTAATATTATTATGAATCATGTGAAACGCACCCAGTTGCAGATTGAGAAATGTGCAATTAGGTGCATGGATAAGTTGAACTTACAGCCCTCAAGGATCCAAAGCGATGTGGCCTCTAATGATTTGTAGTTGCCATAGAGCGCTTCTCTGATTTAACGGGAGCCTCCTGCTCTAAAGCAGATTTCAAGCTGGGGAAAAGGAAGTGATTTTCCTCAACGTACTGGGCTCCAAACAAACCTTTTTCAGCCCAGAAAAATCGGTCAATCGTATGCTCGTTTCGCCGAACAAGGATTAGGGCAGGGGGCTGGATAGACTTGTCCTGGATGTATTTGCGAGCTGCTGTGACGGATTTCTCATCGCCGCTCTCTAGATTGAATTGAGGAACATGCTCTAGAATCTTTCGGCCTTCCAGTCTACGACGACTTTTACGCTTCCTTCTTCTAACCAATTCCGACCTCCTGCCAGTTTGTAAATGCAGAACCGCAAGGAATATACCAGCTCTGTCTCGAAAATTCAACGTCTAGTTTACTGTTGATAACGCGAGCTAGGTTCCCTGTGTTCAGATGGTTGTAGTTGTAGAAACTTCTGTGTACACTCACTCATCTTTGACCCCAAGTCATCCTCAAGTCGCCAGAAGAGCGCACACAACTTGCCTACAAATTCAGGATCCGACTCGTCATCTCTCCCTGTCACACCACAGCGGTAGCAGCCAGTTCCATCAACAAGAACTATTGTGCTACTACCCAAAATGTATCAAAGTGGAGAAATGCCAGTTGCTGAAGTGTCATACAGCGGGTCGATACCTGTCTCCTAATTTTCTAACATTTACCTAAGAATTTCTCAATGGAGAATATACCTATAGTTGTTAGGCCTTTGAAGAGTATGCCTAGCCACGATAGCAGTGACGAATTCTTTTTATCACAAACTTAACGACTGGTAGGACTCAACCGTATGACAGGCGAGAAATTGAGCTTGAAGACCAAGCTGGCTTATGGTGCTGGTGACCTGGGACCTGCCATAACAACCAATGTTCAGATCGTATTTTTGTTACCTTTCTTTACAAGCGTGGCGGGCTTAAATCCGGCATTAGCAGGGGATATCTTGGCTCTGAGTAAAATTTGGGATGCGGTTAATGATCCGTTAGTTGGCATTATGGCAGATCGGACTCACACGCGGTGGGGTCGACGCCGGCCTTGGATTTTGCTTGGAGCAGTACCGTTTGGACTCAGTTTCCTCGCTCTGTGGATGGTGCCTTTTCCGGGGCAACCTCAAGTTCTCTTTTGGTACTACATTGCAGCAGCTGTTATTTTTAACACATGTTATACCGCGGTTAATCTTCCCTACACCGCGCTAACTCCAGACTTAACCCAGGACTACGATGAGCGTACTCGCCTGACCCAGTACCGATTTTGGTTTTCGGTAGGAGGCAGTGTTCTCTCGGCAGTGCTGCATCCACTGATTGTCGGGGCGTTTGAAAATTCAGCTGTGGGCTATATCATCTCTGCAGGTCTTTGGTCCCTACTATCGGTTGGATCCTTAGTTTGGTGTGTTTGGGGGACGCGGGAGCGACCGACAGCCTCAACAGACTCAAGCCCACCGTTTAGGCAGCAATTTAAGGGGATATTTCAAAACCAAGCCTATCTGTTGGTCATCGGGATTTATTTGTTCTCATGGCTAGCCCTCCAATTCACAGCATCCATCATTCCCTACTTTGTAAACTACTGGATGCAGCTATCGAATGAGCAATTAGCACTAACAATGTTGGCGATTCAGGGGACTAACTTTTTAATGTTGCCAGTGTGGGCTGTCATTTGTGCTCGGATGGGGAAACGGGCGGCGTTTGGGTTGGGAGCAGTGACCTGGATTGTGGCTCAGTTGGGGATTTTGATGCTTCAGCCGGGACAGCTAGTGGGTCTGTTGCTTTTAGGTTGCCTAGCTGGTGCAGGGATTTCAACAACTTATCTCATTCCGTGGTCAATGATTCCAGATGTGATTGACTGGGACGAGTTAAAATTCGGGCGGCGGCGGGAAGGCGTGTTTTATGCAATGATGGTTTTTTTGCAAAAAATGGGGCTAGCCTTGGGATTGTCAATGGTAGGGCGTGTCTTGGAGGCTTATGGATTTCAGTCTACAACGCCTGGGTTACCGGATCCGGTTCAACCAGAGTCGGCGTTGCTGGCGATTCGGATTGCGATTGGTGTTTTTCCTGTTGTAGCTTTAGTGATTAGTCTAGGTTTAGCGTATCTCTATCCATTAACCCGTTCCAAGCACGCTGAAATCATTCAAGCACTGCAGGAGCGAAAGCAAGCAGGGCTCTCGGACGACAGTCAGCCTGAATGGGTCTAGACGCCCGAAGGCCATGATTAAACTGGTCCTTAAGAGTAGACTCATCCATGATTTACGCGCAAGGAATGCTTACCCTAAATGTCGTTTGCCCAGGGACAGAGGTGACTTCTATTTGCCCTTGATGCTTCTCCACAATTTGGAGAGCAATGCCTAGACCGATTCCACTCCCTTCTCCGGGTAATTTGGTGGTAAAAAAAGGTTCAAAAATGTGAGGAAGAATATCTGCAGGGATCCCACGACCAGTATCTGTGATACTCACTTGCAGGGCAGAAGGCTGTTGGTGAATGCGGAGAGTCAGGATCCCCTGAAACTCCATGGCTTGAAGGGCATTGTAGATAAGATTGGCCCATACTTGACTGAGTTCATCTGGATAACACAGGATCCGGGGTAGATCAGGGGCGTAGTCGCGAATCACTTCAATCCCATACTTGATTTGATTTTGATATAAAGTGAGGACTGTTTCTATGCCTTCTGTCACATCAGCGAGAACTTTTTCACTACTGCGGCTATAGCGGGCATACCGTTTCAAGGCAGAGACTACTCGAGAGGCTCGGTCAACAGCAGTTTCAATTGTCTCGGTGCTCGTGCGGGCGGTGGCCACTTGGTAGGTAAGCTTCAAAAGGTGGTCAGCGTCAGGATCCTTGAGGACTCTTAATATTCTGTCATTGTCTTCCAATGTCGTGATCCCCATGCCCAGAAGAAATTTTGCAATTACTGAGGCGTTAGTTACACCTTGAGCGGTCAGTTGTTGACCCAACTGTTTACGGATCTGGCGATGCTCTCGTGTGGATAAAGTGAGCTCAGCACGAGTACTCGATAACAGCGAAAACAGATCCTCTCTTTGCTGGGAAGACAGGGTCGACACATGGCTCATGAAGGCAGGAAGGTAAGTAGTCCAAAACTTAGTCACGTTTTGAATGGATGAATTGATTGCACCTAAAGGTGTATTGATTTCATGGGCGATACCGGCAATTAATTGACCCAGACTAGCCATTTTTTCAGATTGAATCAGCTCCTGTTGGGTTTTTTGTAGCTGAGTTAATGTGTTTTGTAGAGCTTGGGTCCGTTCTGCTACTTTATCTTCTAGGCTCTGTTGATAAACTTGGAGTTCGGTTGCCATGCGATTAAAGGACTGAGACAGTTCACTCAGTTCATAGGTGTTGTGATTTGTGTCAACAGGGTTCCACTCTCCTCTCGCAATCCCCCGTGCCGATGCATTCAAGGTTAGGATTGGTCGCGTGATCCACCGAGCAGTTAGGATCCCCAACCCAGTTGCGATGACAACCGCTAACACACTCAATCCGATAGTGGTTCGATTCTGTGCTGTGATAGCCTCCGTGAAGTCAGTCTCCGGTACTACTACGACAATTAACCAGTCCAGCCCCAAGGCGTCTGTGAACGGATCTACCTGCACGAATAGAGTTCCGTATAGGTCTGATGATACCTCTAGTCGACGGGATTCAATGGCTTCAAATGAATTAAATGATGATTGCAATACCTCAATAGCAGCCTGATTCATAGCATTCTGACTCTGTGTTACCAACATTCGCTGCGGGGGCTGCTCGGCTTCTTGTTGAAACAACGGATCTGTTGTGGAATTAGCTACCAATAAACCTGTTCGCTCTATAATAAATGCCTGGCCCGTTTGACCAATTTTCAGTTGCTGGAGGAATCGACTGATTCGAGCGAGCCGAAATTCTGCCCCCAGGACACCGATTAACTCTGCTTGAGGATCATAGACTGGGTGAACTGCTGGGATCCCTAATTCCTGACGAGAAACCCAGACGTAGATGTCTCCCCAAACTGGCCGTCCCGTCGTCATCGCTGTCTGATACCAAGGTCGCCCCCGCGGGTCATAAGGATCCTCACGAATGTAGAGTAGGGTGGACCGTTGTCCTTGATCATCTAAATCGTAGGCGTGGTAGATGCCATCAGATCCGTCCACCACGATGCCTTCTTCCTCTGTAGAACTGAGGCGGTTAAGGCCGAAAAAGGATCCATCTGCAGCACCAAATTCGATGTAGTCAATGGAGGGATAAGACTGAGCTTGTGACCAGAAATAGCGATCTAAAGTGGTAGGGGAATCGAGATCTAGAAGGCCTAATTGGTAGTTGCTAACGCTCAGTTGATTGATGGTGGGAGGGACTTGGAGGAATGCATCAAGTTGAAGATGGATCCGAGCGTTGACTTCAGTCATGAGTTGATTGACTAAATCTCGAACAGTTTGTTGGCTGTTGCGAAAGGATAGATAACCGACTAGGCCAACCGTGGCGGCAATCTGAACCACAAATGGAATAATCAAAATGCGGCGCAATGGAAAGTGAGGGAGATAAGAGTGTTTGGGAGTCAAGAGTCACCTTCCTGTGCAATGGGATCCGTCAATCCTCTGAATAATAAAACAGTCCTGTGCATAAGAGAGTGACCTCACCTACGGAGGACTATCATAGAACTCAAGCAAGTCAAAGCTGGTTTCAGTCTATTTTGAATTACGTTGCTAATTAAATACAGCAGTGTGATTTCAACTGAAAGGGAAGGATCCCTTTGAGCCATGCTCAGCTCAGCAGGTATTATGCCGCTGTCAGAAATCATGGCGCTGCTGCTGGGGAGCCTCTGTCCTCTCAAGATTGAAGTCTGATTGCTATATTTGATCCCAAAGCTGCTGAAATCTACTAGCGCATAGAACCTCTCTATACTTTGAAAACATCCTCAGACTCAGCGTTTATCTGAACTAGACGGTTCAGTCAATTCTTAGATCGACCCTTTGGCTTAAAACGTACAGTTACCCGGTAACGGATCCTGCGCTTCAACATCATCAGAGATTTCTAGCTCATCTGAAGTGACTTCAAACCCGGTGTCTACCGAACCGATCAAGGCTTGACCCCCATAACCGCCTGGATTCATATGAGCTCTGACTATGACAGTATCGTCGGATTCAATCTCAATTGGCCCGCCTGAACGGGTGAAGGGTTGTTCGTTCACATGACTGTGCGCCAGGATCCGTCGATACAGCAACTCTCCAGCAGAATTGACAACTTCCCACCAATCCGCATATTGATCGCATCCTGTGTCGGGACTTGCAATGGTGACCGCAAAACTGTATCGTCCGGCTTCCCCTCTGGGAGTCACTTCGACGACATCAGCTAACATAGGAGCTTGGTCCTGCGGGCGTAACGATTGGCCAGACATAGGAGTTGTAAGGCTCCATAGGCTCAGAGTAAGAAGAAGACCCCAACGATTCATAGGTTAGTTCCCGAATAGTTTAATGGCGGTAGGAGGTTGGACAAATACGTCTTTAGGATCCACTTTAGAAGAGTTGTTGGCCGGTTGGAGTGGGGAGAGAGGACGATCGGTATCAAATTGAAATAAGTAGACGGGTAATGGACGGGATCCTAATCCCAGTGAGGCCAAAATATCGATTTGAGTGAGGGCATCACGGGAGGCTGGACGCGTTAAGTTGAAGGCAGTAATTTCTTCTTCTAGGACTGAATTACTGGATTGGTTGCGCAGACCGACACTGAACTGACGGTTACCGTCTTCTTCAGTACCTAAGAACTCAATATCTCCCGAGCTGATAGTCGATTCACTAGGCAGCCCAGCCACGGTAGGGGGTCTATCAACAGGGGGCCGGGAGGACTGAAATCGCAATGTTTCCCCGT
The DNA here is from genome assembly GCA_964443615.1 of uncultured bacterium. GTDB lineage: Bacteria > Cyanobacteriota > Cyanobacteriia > Thermostichales > Thermostichaceae > CAYSWV01. The sequence continues at coordinate 9,514 of CAYUEE010000031.1, forward strand.
CTGGCAAGATTTGGTAATCCTGGTATTCATGGCGGATAGATAAGGATCCTCTAAACACTCGTCGTGAGAGTCCTTCAAGCGTCCAAAATCCGTAGCCTAGGTTGATCGCCGCATGGGTGGGGAGCCAGTAATCGTCAATCTCTTCAAAATTCATCAGAACGTAGGCCTTACCCCAAACTCCTTGCAGGTAGAGCAAGGCCTGACGAGGCAACGTGGTGTCGGGGTCCAGCCACAATTCCCGCAGTTGACCTTGATCCTCTGACTTGGGCTCTAGCACCAGGTGGATAACAGGGTGGGGAGGATCCTGGGGGGCCGCAGGAGACACAATAGCCTTTGATTCAACTGAGGCAACCTCATACCGCTGTTCAGGAGCCCGGAGGTTGAAGCCCACTTCTGGAATGAGTGAGGCTGGATCCGTAACATAAACGCTGTACAACTCAAGTAAGTTTGCCTGACTGACAACGTTTAAATCCTCTGAGTCGATGAGCCGGATCCGATCTCCTTGAGCTAACCAGGCTTGCCAGGATCCGTCTTGGCGTTGCAATACATCAATTGTGGCGGTAAATTCCTGGGATCCTTCGACCCGGACCTGTTGGCGGTACTGCAGATTAGGGAGTCGGGGGAGCTCTCGAACAGCTTGGTCATACCGAATTAACAGCTCATCGATATCGGGCAGCCCGTCACCTGTTGCCGCGCTAACCTCACGAGAGTTGTCTAATCCGTCGGCAATACTGATCATCAGGATCCCACTAAGGAGCCAGGATCCGAGTGTTGCGACCGCTGTCCATCGAGTGCTTGTCATAACCTCACCAGGTCTAGCGTTGCCAGCAGATGACATCATACGCAAACCCTCACATCACTGGGTAGAGCGCTCACCTCAAAATAAGTCGCCTGTCCTCCAGTCGTCATGACCATCGACCACAAGATACGGGCCGTCAGACATCGGGTTTAATTATGTGGGCTTAGTCAATTGAAATGCTTTGGGGACCGCTTTTAGCCGCTGCTGGGCCAGACTGAGACGATTGTGCCTCATAGCCATTATCTTTGAGCCAAGCCTTGAGCGGATCCTGATTTAAGTCCAACTGCAGCATTCCGGCCATAAAGCCTGCGCAAAAGGGTAACGGGTTCTGGATAAACTCGGAAAATAGTTTGTCAGATTCCATAGCAACCACCAACGCAATACAACTTCATCCTATCAGTCTCTCTGGCTATAGGTGTGGCTCTTAGGTATGACAACCTAGTTCGGCATGACAATCTAGTTCGGCATGACAATCTAGTTCGGCATGACAATCTAGTTCGCTGCCGAAATCCACCGTCCGCGGGTCAGGAGCTTTGGTAGCATGAGAAAAGTTGATTCTGTCGCTACCATCGTGCGTCTAACTGTGTCCTTTATTAGCTGTCCTGTTTCGCTGTTCATCAGGTTAAGGCATGTCTGAGTTTCCTCAACCCATGGATCCGTTACTCCCTCAAGATCCTGCTGCTCTGAAGACGCCCGACGATTCGTCTCATCTTGCTTCTAGCTCAAAGGTCTACTCTCCAGATGATGTGCAGCGGATCCTGACAATTCAACAACTGGCTCGTGAACTAGGAATCAATTTGGCCGGGGTAGAAGAAATCAATCGTTTACAACAGGAATTGGAAGGGCAGAAGCGGAAGATGCAACTGAAAGTTCAAGATTTGAATTGTTTGATTGGATATCTTGAGGCTCAAATTGATGCTAGATAGGCGTGTTTGAAGTTATATAAGTTGTATATTGATCTAGACCAAAGAATTGTATTAGCACTGAGTCTGAGTTACGCTCTCCGTGATTTGGTTGTTCAGAACTTCCTTGACGGTGATGGTTACCCAAACGTCAACTCTCAACTTACCATCTCGCTTAGTTAACGGTCTTCTCGCCATCAAGCCCTCAGCCAATGCAGCCAAACATCAGGCTCGATCCATGATGATCAATCGTTCGATCTCGTGTCTGCTTTTCTCCTATGCCATGAACTCCCTCGCACAGTAACCCAGGCAATTCTGCAAGAAGTTCGACGGATCCTGCGTCCTAGAGGGTACTTTGCCATGATGGATTCAACCCCCAATTCTGAAGGGTATGTCAAAATGCCTCCCTACGTTCTGACACTCCTCAAAAGTACAGAGCCCTACCTGGATGACTATTTCACCTTTGATCTAGAACAAGCCATCATTGCAGCTGGGTTCTCTCCTCCCACTCGCACTATCACCAGTCCTCGTCACTATGCCCTAATTGCTCAACTCTAAAGTAGTACCCCCATTTAACTTACACACCTCTCTCTGTAGAATTAGCACTAGACTAGTTGTTATTCAGGATCCCTCACTCATGGCTTTCCCAACATGAATGGCTTTCCCAAAGTCCGGCTGATCGCAGTAGGTAAAATCAAAAAACAGTGGGTCAATGAAGGGATTGAAATGTACCACAAACGGATCCCAGAATTAACGATTACAGAAATCAAAGATTCTACTTTAGAGAAAGAAGCTGACCAGGTGGTGTCACTCCTGAAGCCTAATGATCAGTTGATCCTGTTAACTGAAGAAGGGCGGCCCTCCAACTCAGTAGACTTTGCTCATAATCTTGCCCATGCTGAGTCTCAAAGTCTAATCTTTTTCATTGGCAGTGCCGACGGGATTAGCTCTCAGCTCAAAGTAAACTGTGCTGAAAAGCTTAGCCTATCTCTGATGACATTTCCCCACGAAATAGCACGTCTCCTATTCGTAGAACAATTGTATCGGGCTAAAACAATTCTTCAAGGACGTCACTATCACAAAGCTTAATCCCATGGCTCAATCACTCACTTAGTCATTAAAATATCGTGCAGCATAATGCTGTTTCAAAAAATCTATCGTCACCTGCACCTTGCGCGGTAAAAAGGTTCGACTGGGATACAGGATCCAGGCAGCCGTTTCAAAATCAGTTGCCGTTACACTATAGTCTGGAAATAAATCCACCAACTGACCAGAAGCCAAATCATCATCAATCAACCAATTGGCCAATAATGCTGGACCCAGACCTGCACGGGCACACTCTCGCAGAGCTAGGGCATTTGAAATGAGAACATCACCGCCTACATTCACATAACTAATACAATTACTTGGATCTTTAAACATCCACTCAGACCGGAAATGAGGCAGATTGAATCGTAAACAGTTATGCCTCTGTAGATCCTGAGGATGGCGTAAAGGATCCTGGGCTTGAATATACTCTGGACTGGCACAAACTCGATAGCGCGTATTAAACAGCTTCACTCGAATGATATCTACTTTGAAGCGAGGACCGAGACGAATGGCCAAGTCGATCTGTTCAGCAACCAAATCAAGAGTGGCATCTGTCAGAATTAGCTCAACTTTTAAAGTGGGATAGTCCTGCTTGAACTTAGCCAGCAGAGGCACAATGCACACCTGGCCAAAGGCCACAGAACAGGTCAACCGCAGCGTTCCAATCACGTCTGTATTGAGGGTCAAGGCAGCATCCCGAGCCTGATCCAATTCTTCGATCAACCCTTCAATCCGTTGCAGATAGAGGTCTCCCGCCTCCGTCACAGTCATCCGTCGGGTTGTTCGCTGCAATAACCGAAAGCCCAATTCATCTTCCAACCCTGCAATCACCCGCGACACCCACGATGGATCCACATTCCGATCTCGAGCTACCGCTGCGAAGCTTCCCCGCCGCACCACTTCGATTAGCAATCGCAGATTATCTATATCCATTCTTGCATTTTACTCATGAATGTGTTGCTCATTTTGGTCTGTTTAGTCGCTTCAGCCCTAGCTAATCTGAGTTCAAGACCTGATGAATGGAGCTCCGAATCATGCCGACTTTAACCTCTCCGACCGTGACTTTGTTAGGCCTGGGGGCCATGGGATCCCGGATGGCGCACTCTCTTTTGAAGGCAGGATATGCCTTAACAGTATGGAATCGAACTCCAGAGCGAATGGATCCTTTAGTGCAAGCGGGTGCTATAGCTGCAGAGACCCCTCGGGCTGCTGTTCAGAATACAGATATTGTAATTAGTATGGTGCGGGATGACGCGGCCTCACGCTACATCTGGCAAAACCCGGAACTAGGTGCTCTTGCTGGATTAGCATCAGGATCCGTTGTGATTGAAAGTTCAACCCTCACTGTTGCCTGGGTCAGGGAGTTAGCCACCCTCTGTCAGGCCCAGAACCTATGCTTTTTAGATGCCCCTGTGGTTGGCTCTCGACCTCAGGCTGAAGCAGGCCAATTAATCTATTTAGTGGGCGGTGACATGGGGGTTCTGAGCCAAGTTGAATCTGTTTTGAAAGTGATAGGAGGATCCATGTACCATGCTGGACCAGCTGGGTGTGGAACCGCTGTGAAGTTGGCTATCAATACTCTATTTAGTGTTCAACTTGCAACGATGGGTGAGTTGATTACGCTACTCCGCCTCAGTGGGGTGGATCCCGTTCAAGCGGTTAACATCATTGCCGCGACTCCAGTGTGTAGTCCAGCGGTGAAGATAGCTGCGGGTGCCATGCTAGCTCAACAGTTCACTCCCCTATTCCCGATTGAACTGGTTGCTAAAGATCTGCAATATACTCTTGAAACTGCTCAAGCATCTGAAGCTTGGACACCCATGACTGAGGTCACTCATCAGCTTTACCGCAAAGCTCAGCAAGTAGATCTAGGACGCGACAATATCACCGGTGTCATTCAGCTTTTTCAAGCTCATCTGTCTACGAGCAAGTGCCCATGAGCAAGGCTGAGGACCGGGTTCTGTGCCAGTTTGAGCAGGAATCGAGTAGGATCCGCCGGTGATCTCTTGTGATCTTATGTAAAGGGATCTGAGTTCCGAGCAAAGGCCGCCTAGATTGGTACATTGAAGTCATCTATGACGAATGGCCTGCTGCACAGTTGAGAGGATAGACCTATGGGAGATGCTAAGCGCCGCCGGGAACAGATGGGTAAAGCCTACGGCAACCCTGATGAAGAACTCCTCTTCCCTCAGTTTAAAACCCTTGGTATCACCAAAGGGCAGGCTCAAAAGCTCTATGACTGGTCGACGCGTGGGGCTTGGGCTGGCATTATCACCCTGGCGATTCTTTGGGTCGTGGTTCGGTTTATTGGCCCGGCATTAGGGCTGTGGCAGCTGGCGTCTACAAATTAGGGATCTTCTGGCTGCCGGATCCTTCTTGTTGATCATATTGATCAGACGGATCCTTCTTGTTGAGCATTGGGGACACGGATCCTAGAGATTGCGGTCGAGAGACTCGTCTCAGTTACACTAGTCGCTCTTGACACTTCCCCCAGACTGTAAACTAGGTATGGCATTATCGTGTCGACCCGCACAGTCCTGCTTCTATTGCCTTGGAGATAGCCCTTCATGCGTTCTTACCTAGCTGCTGCCATTCAGATGACCAGCGTTCCCGATGTCGCCGCCAACCTACAGCAGGCCGAGGAATGGATCGATTTAGCTGTCCGCCAGGGGTGCGAACTCATTACTCTGCCTGAAAACTTTGCCTACATGGGACCAGAAGAGGACAAGTTGCGGATGGCAACTGACATTGCGCACCAAACCGAATCATTCCTGCGGACGGTAGCCCAGCGCTATCAAGTGACGATTCTGGGCGGTGGTTACCCTGTGCCCCATGACAACGATCGGGTGTTTAACACGGCAACTTTGATCTCTCCAACAGGGGAGGAACTAGCCCGCTATCAGAAGATCCACCTGTTTGACGTGAATCTTCCTGATGGGAACACCTATCACGAGTCCAAGACGGTCTCCAATGGTTGCGCGGTCAATATTTGCAAGGTAGATGGATTAGGCGTTCTGGGGCTATCCGTCTGCTATGATGTCCGGTTCCCAGAACTCTATCGGCAGTTGGTGGAGCAAGGGGCTGAAGTTCTCCTCGTTCCTGCTGCCTTTACGGCATTTACAGGTCGTGACCACTGGCAGATTTTATTGCAGTGTCGTGCAATTGAGAATACCTGCTACGTGGTTGCGCCAGCTCAAGTGGGTAACCACTATGCTCGTCGCCACTGCCACGGCCACGCTATGATTGTGGACCCTTGGGGAGTCATTCTCGCTGATGCTGGGAGTCAGCCCGGAGTTGCGATTGCAGAAATTAGCCCTGAACGTCTGCAGCAAATCCGACGGCAGATGCCATCTTTGCAACATCGTCAGCTCGTGACACCACAGCCTGCTTTGGTATGATTTCTTACCTATGACCTCATTTGTGTTGTACAGCAAACCAGGGTGCCACCTCTGTGAAGACTTAGAGGCCAAGCTCCGGCAGATTCCAGAAGTGTGCGCCGGGCTAGAGGTGCGTGATATTCGGAGCCGAGATGACTGGCACGAGCAGTACTTATTCACCATTCCCGTTCTATGCTGGGTCGAGGCAGATATTGAGCATCCCCTACCCTTGTTCCCGCCTCGGGTTAGTGTCGATGAGGTGAAGCAGAGGATCCTAGACTACATGCGATCGCCGGATCCGTAGGTGATTGGCACAACTATGAACCGACTCAGGGTTAATCCGGTACGCGATAGAGATGGCATCCACATAGATAATCCTCATCCCACGAATCGAGGAACTCCAGGCAAGCCGCTTCAATATCTGTACGAGAGTAACTGTGAAGGAAGGGGTATCGTCCCCTCTCTGCTCCATTATCCATAATCACAAGTCCCAACACATGGATTTTTGATGATTCAAAGTTGGATTTAGCTGAGGTCTATCAGTGTGTAGCACTAGGTCAACCAGTGGATACTCATGAACAGACCCTGACTACCGGTGCTGATCATTAAACGAATGGCCGCTCAGCTCAAGTGAAGTGGAGACTATCCTAAAGTTGCAGGGAACGTGTTAAGCCCTCTAACATTTTCTCCAACTCTCCAGTATGAGCTCCCGGTTACGTGACTTTACGAGGATCCTAATTAATCCCACTGACAACCGTGATTCTACCCTATTGCTCCCAGGTTTGTCATAGGCTTAATTTATGCTTGCTAGGATAAAGTATGACATTTCAAATCGATCTGCGTTAGTATGCGAGCTAGAGTTCTGAGGATCCATGCAACAACAGTGGCGGCGACGACAATGGGGTGTTTGGGTACTCAGTAGTTTGGTAACACTGGGACTTACTCGACCAAAGCCTCCAGTGTTTGCCTCCTCACTAAGGCATCCACGTGATTTTGCAATGATTCTTAATCTGCAGACCGGAAAGTTAGACATCATTCTGCATCCGGAGCAGGCTGATCGCATTCGAGTGCAACCTGGATCCTTAGCTAAGGTCATCACAGCCACAACAGCCTTGGATCAGGGAGTTACCGATGCGCAGAGACGGATCGAGTGCCCAGGATGGTTTGATCCGCCAGCGTCATTGGGGATAGGACGATTACCGTGTTGGAGAGCGCATGGGTTATTGGGAGTAACCGACGCAATTGCCCAATCCTGTAATACGTATTTCTACCAGATTGGGATGGAGCTAGGAACGCGGCGGCTTCTGACTGGACTCCATCGGTTTGGCTGGGCTCAGGAGATCTCACACGGCCTAGCTCCATTGCTGGCAACTGGGGAGGATCCTCAGCTCAAAGTGACACCGTGGCAGGTTGGGGCTCTCATGGCAGCCCTGGCTAAACGAGGTGCGGAGTGGCCTTCTCAGGATCCCCGCATTCGGCCCCGGTCAGTGCGTCTGGATGGATGGATTTGGTCGCTGGTGCGGCACGGAATGGTGGAGGCAGTAAGGACAGGCACATGCCAGGGGCTAGTAACAGGGCCGGAACGAGTGGCGGCAAAGACAGGGACCATTCTCAATTGGGAGCAGGATCAACAGGATCGTCTGCAAGCTGAGGATTTTCAGGCTTGGTTAGCCGCATTTGAGGCGCGGGAGGATCCTGAGTGGGTTCTAGTCATGTTTCTGCATCAAGGGAAAGCTTATGAGACAGCTATTCCAGTTGCTCGCTCTATTTTAAGGGGATCAGGGAAACTACGATGACGCACAACTCTGAACGCAAAACAGACATTCGTTTTAACTGCAAATTGATTCTAACTATGATTCGGTTTAACCGTGATTTGTCCGAGAACTTGGGTATCTTAAACTTGATCAATTTCATCCAGTAGGCAGGGCCGCAATGAGTATTTTCAGAAAGGGATTAGGCTGCATCGTTGCGCTGATGTTAGCCGCTTGTGGTAGCCAGGATCCTTTAGTCACAGTTAATCCAGGTGAGACTGAGGCTAATGTACAGTTAGTGGTGGGGGAAACAGTTACGCTGAATGAACGGGTGACAGTGATTCGAGGCTTTGGTTTCTTTGAGCGGGAAGAGTTCATTGCAGCCACTCTGACTTTTCCAGAATCGGCGAGTCGTGGTGATGTGGTGACAGTAACAGCTCAGATTGAACTAAGTCGGTTAGGTGCTGTTCGAGCAGAGACCCGCTTCGCTGGCCAGGGGATTGATTTGACCCCGACCTTTAGAGCCATTGCGTTGGGCCTGCAGGGCTGTGGAAGTATTGTTACAGGCTACACGTACACAACCTGCCAGCTAACTGAGACCTTTAGAGTTCCACAAGAGGCAGTTCCTGGCAGTACCTATTTGTTTGAAACAAAGCTCGTCCCAGTAGGTATCAATGCTTTTCAGTTGCCACCTGAGTTAGAAATTGCTGGTTCAGTTCAAGTGAATCCTTGATCAGAGGGACTTGCAAATTGAAATTATGACTGTCATCCCTACACCAGTGGGGGCTACTATCTGATTGAAGAATCTTGTCTGATGGAGATATTCTGTGCTGCTTGAAGGATCTACTCGATAGAAGGATCCTGTGCTGCTTGAAGGATCCTGTGCTGCTTGAAGGATCAGCCAGAGTCCAGCTAATGCCGATCTCAGAGTGATGGTTAGTCCGCATCCCTAGGCATAGGTGTTGAGCAAACGATCCCCAGTCGAGTGCAATTATAGTATTTTTCACTATTATCGGTTATCGTGGGAGGACTAGACTTAGAGCCTGGATCCACGAGGATGCTCATGAAGATTGCACTCTGTCAGTTAAACGTCACCGTCGGCGACCTAGACGGCAATGCCCAATTAATCCGCGAGGCTGTTCTCACCGCTCAAGAGGCTGGAGCTGACTTAGCTGTAACATCAGAGTTGGCTCTACTCGGTTATCCCCCTCGTGATCTACTCCTATATCCGTCCTTTCACGCTCAAGCTGCCACTGTCTTGCAGTCGTTGGCCATGGATCTACGAGAGCGGATCCCTGTCCTGGTGGGTACAGTAGCCCCTCATCCTGGTCAAGAAGGTCGCCCTCTATTCAATGCAGCGGCTTGGCTAGCTCAGGGCTCCATTCAACACTGGGCGTATAAATGTCTCTTACCCACCTATGATGTCTTCGATGAAGATCGCTATTTTGAACCTGCCCAGACCTATTGTTTGATTCCGTTTCAAAGTCACACACTCGGGATCACGATCTGTGAGGATATCTGGAACGACCGAGATTTTTGGCAACATCGTCGCTATGACAGGGATCCTGTTGAAGTAATGGCACAGGCTGGAGCTGACATCATTTTGAACTTATCGGCTTCTCCCTTCAGCATGGGGAAGCCGGCGTTCCGAGCTCGCATGATCAGTGCAATGGCGCAGCGACATCAGATCCCTATTCTTTACACTAATCAGGTGGGTGGCAACGACGATCTGATCTTTGATGGATCAAGCTTTGCTGTTGATCGATCTGGATCCATTCTGGCGCAGGGGGCTGCGTTCACACCGGATGTCGTTACTGTGAATTTGAACTCTAAGCTAGGATCCTGGTCTGCGGTAGAGACATTGATGGAGCCAGTGGCAGAGCTTTATCAGGCCTTGGTGTTGGGAACACGCGACTACGTGTGTAAATGTAAATTCAAGCAAGTTTTGTTGGGGCTCTCAGGAGGCATTGATTCGGCGGTGACAGCTGCCATTGCTGTTGCTGCTCTGGGGGCAGAGAATGTCTTAGGTGTATTAATGCCATCCCCTTACTCCAGCCTAGGTAGCCTCAATGATGCATTCGCATTGGCCGACAATTTGGGCATAAACACTTACAAGCTGCCGATTGCACCTGTCATGCAATCCTTTGAGCAAGTATTAACGGATCCGTTCAACGGTCTTGAAACTGATACAACTGAAGAGAATTTGCAATCTCGGATCCGAGGAACATTATTAATGGCACTGTCAAATAAGTTTAGACGTCTCCTCTTGACTACGGGGAATAAGTCAGAGCTATCTGTTGGTTACTGCACTATCTACGGTGACATGTCAGGAGGCTTGGCCGTTATCTCAGATGTCCCTAAAACCCAAGTTTATGCCCTAGCTCATTACATGAATCGTGAGCGAGAAGTGATTCCCCCATCGACGATCACTAAGCCCCCCTCAGCAGAACTCCGGCCCGACCAAAAGGATTCGGATAGCTTGCCAGCTTACGAGATCTTAGATGATATTCTCTGCCGTCATATTGAGAAGCATGAGTCTAGCGCCGATCTGGTCCAAGCTGGGTTTGATCCTAATGAAGTAGCCAAAATTATCCATTTAGTAAAGATTGCTGAGTTCAAACGGAAACAAGCCCCCCCAGGCCTGAGAGTTACAGATCGAGCGTTTGGTAGTGGCTGGCGTATGCCCATTGCGAAGGTTTGAAAGGCTCTCCCCCCTGCAGTCTGAGTCATCAACTGCCCGATAAATCATCTACCTTAATTAAGACATCACGAAAGTTGTAGTTGGGAGCAGCTAGCACGAAAAAGGTTGTAGGAAGCTCTGCTGTTCGTTGGTGCAGCTGTTCGTAGTAGGTGGGGAAGTGAACAGCCGGTTTAGCAAGCCCCAGAAAAACGAGATCAGCTGACTTTGAAGAATCCAAGAGAATAGTATCAAAAGATTGCCCTTCTGAGACAATAACTTGTGGAACAAATTGGAGTCGGAGCTGTTCAAGGAGGCGTCTGATTTGCTTACGAGCGACGTCTGCTTTCGGTTCATCTGGAGCTACTAATTTCAAATACACTTGCGCTTGAGTCCAGCTGAAATCTTGGCTAATTAAATATGCCAGTAGTAACATCAAGCCACCATTGGCTTCCAATCCTCCCCACCACACGTCAATTTGCCGTCGGGAGCCTAACCCCCGCTGTCGATTCTCCCGCAGAATCACCACATTCCGTTGTGCTTGATGGATCCGCACAATTAAATGGCAGTACTTTTCATAGGTGGTTGGTTCACTACTGTCACCTACCATCACTGTATTAGGTACTAACGGACCTAAACCGTAGGTTTGAACCAATTGCCAGGCTCCTTCAAACGGATCTGGCGCTGGTAACGCTCGCACAAGGGCAGGGATCCCTTGCTGACTAAAATACTCCCGCATCACCTTTTCCTGGACAGCAGCAGCATCCTCCTCGGCTAACTCTTGAGGAAGGACACTCGCTACAGTGAGTAACCCCCGATTGTGGGTCAGGGCGTCGGCTAATTGAACAAGACATGATCGACGTAGGGGCTCTCGCGACAACACCAACATATGAGGCCGCCAGTTTTTCGTATCCACCTCTGGGCGAATTTGCAGTACACCTAGTCGCAGCAAGGCCATCCAGATGCCACTACGCACATCTCCCCAAGCCACCGTCATCGCTCGTCGCTGTAACCAGATATAGATCCCTAAGACAATTAATGCTGCTACAACGGTCGCTGCTGCGTTGATCAAAAACATGACCCATAGACATCCCACCGCTCCTAACAATGACAGGATCCATGGGATCCGAAATGTGGGACGGAATGAGGGGCTCTTCAGGACACCTTCAATCCATGCCACCACATTCAGTACCAAGTAGGTTGTGAGGAAGAACATCGTTAACACTGGTGCAATTAGGTTTAGATCACCTACTGCTATCGCTGCTGCGGCCACTCCTAGTGTCACTAAGGTCCCGATGCGAGGTTCATCCGTCGAGCCACTACCACGCCCTAGGAATCTTAACCAATCGGGTAGTACGCCATCTCGAGCTAAGGCCTGTAATACCCGTGGAGCTCCCAAAATACTCCCCAAAGCACTAGACAGCGTTGCCCCCCAAACGCCTAGTAAAATGGCAGGCCCCCAAAGCGCCATCTGCTCCATAATTAATGGATTCTCGATTAAGGTCTCACCATGAGCCCGTGCCGCCAAAATAGCCGGTAGCGACATGTAAATTACATAGCCAGTTCCCACTGCTGCTAACGTCCCTACGGGAATAGATCGAGTCGGATCCCGTAAGTCACCAGACATGTTGACGCCAGCCATAATTCCAGTAACGGCAGGGAAAAAAACAGCAAACACCTCCCAAAAGGAATAGTCTGCAGACTTAACCCACCATTCAATCTGTGTAGGTTCAACTGGCTCACCCATCACTAATGACACTAGAGACAACGCAATAACTGCCATGATTAGGTATTGTGCTCGGATCGCAACCTCTGCGGACGTCAACGCTAAGATAGCGACTCCAGCTGTTGTTACAAGCGCTACCCGAGTCTCATCAAAGTAACCGAACGCCGACACCACACTTTCGGCAAATCCAATCGTGTAGAGCGCTACGGATAAAGCTTGCGCGAAGTACAGCGGGATCCCAACAGCTCCTCCGGTTTCAATCCCCAGCGAGCGGCTAATCATGTAGTAAGCCCCTCCCGCCTTAACCACCCGGTCAGTTGCAATCGCACAGATCGACAATGAGGTTAGGAAAGTGATGGCTGTTGATAGGGTCACAATCAGCAGGGTTCCGATCAAACCGACATGACCTACCACCCACCCGAAGCGGAGGTACATAATTACGCCCAAAATGGTCAAGATGGAAGGCGTGTACACTCCTCCAAAGGTTCCTAATCCCGTAGACTTTGGCGAGGATTGCTCAGCAGATCCAGGCAACGATAGCTTCATACGGCACCATTACTTGAGCGTTTCCACGTCTCTATCAAGGCACTGGCTACTCATCCAGGACGGTAGGGATCCTGACACATCGTTCCAGTCAACTTCTCTTAAGGCCAAGTGAGCATTTCATCCATGAGTCAAGGGCTAGTTTAGATGAGACTAAGCCTTGATGCCTAGCCATTCGATTTAATGTCTCAACCACCACTAACCCGACCAAACTAGAGCTCTTAGCTCCTTCTGGTCGGGTTGGCTGATGTTCGATTAGTAACAACTAATCTAGCTGATTAACCGACTTGAGATTGGGTCATTGGTTCCAACTGGGCATGGGTGAATTTTGATTTGTCCTCAGAAGGAGGGATGACCTGCCAGAATAGTGGCATCATCGTGCTCCAGTGATCCAAGACCTGTTGGCCTTTGATACTCCCTGTCCGCGCGACGTGCTGCTGAATGAGCTCCCGTAACTGGCGCTCCGCTGCTGGTGTTTGGATCCGTTGGATCCGGACAATCTCAGAGTTTACCTTGGCGGGGAAATTGCCACTTTCATCAAGAACATAGGTCAGTCCACCCGTCATCCCAGCCCCAACATTACGACCCACGTTACCCAGGACTACAACAACACCGCCAGTCATGTACTCACAGCAATGGTCACCGCTGCCCTCAATCACAGCCTTCGCTCCTGAGTTTCTCACGGCAAAGCGTTCACCAGCCCAACCATTGGCAAACAAGTAGCCCCCCGTTGCTCCATATGCGCAGGTATTTCCGATAATGACGCTGGTTGATGGATCCCGTTGTGCATCTGGAGGCGGAATAATTACGATCTCCCCGCCATTCATGCTCTTCCCAACATAGTCATTGGCTTCACCCACTAGAGTTAGATTCATGCCAGCGAGGTTGAAGGCCCCAAAGCTCTGGCCAGCGCTGCCCTTAAACCGAATTGATAACTCTCCTCCATGAGCGGCAAAGGCATAGTCACCGTGCCGCTTAGCAATGGATCCGGCTATCCGGGCCCCCACGGCTCGGTCGGTACTCACGATCGTTTCCTCTAGGCGTACTTGACCACAGGTTTCGATGGCAGTCTGAATGTCGCCTCTTTGTAAAAGAGTATCCTCTAAAACAGGGCCATTGGAATGAACTGACTCGTGGTCTAGCCAGCTAGCACAGTGTTCAGTAGCGGGGTCGTAAGCTTGAGGTAGATCCAACAGGACGGATAGATTCAGTCCAGTAGTCTTCGCCAGTGTCACATCAGTACGGGTCTTCAACAAGTCAGCTCGGCCGACTAGCTCAGTTAGAGATCGATAGCCCAGCCGCGCGAGGAGCTGACGAACTTCGTTCGCAACGTACTGAAAAAATGTCACCACATGGTCAGGTGTCCCAGGAAATCGCTTACGAAGCTCCTCCCGTTGACTGGTTACACCCACCGGACAGCTATTGGTGTGACAAACACGTGCCATAATGCAACCCTCTGCAATCATGGCAACGGTTCCGAATCCGAATTCCTCCCCCCCCAGCATGGCTGCCATCACAACCTCCCAGCCGGTACGAATCCCTCCATCGACCCGCAAGATAGAGCGATCTCGCAATCCATTCTTGAGTAGGGACTGATGCACTTCTACCAGGCCTAGCTCCCAAGGCCCACCCGCATGCTTGATGGAACTCAAGGGGGATGCTCCAGTCCCTCCATCGTGACCTGAGATTTGAATAACATCGGCATTAGCTTTTGCTACACCGGCAGCAATCGTACCAATACCAATTTCGGCGACCAGCTTCACAGACACTTTAGCGCCTGGATTAATCTGGTGTAAATCAAAGATTAATTGAGCCAAGTCCTCAATGGAATAAATATCATGGTGAGGAGGTGGCGAGATTAGAGGAACACCAGGTTTAGACCGCCGGAGTTTAGCAATGTAAGAACTCACCTTATGCCCTGGCAACTGTCCCCCTTCACCGGGTTTTGCTCCTTGCGCAATTTTGATTTCAATTTGCCGAGCATTGAGCAAATATTCAGGCGTAACCCCAAACCGACCTGAGGCCACTTGTTTGATTGCAGAACTAACGGAGTCTCCCTCTTGCAACCCTTTTAGATGTGGGAATTGAAGGGACTGACCTTCTGCTGTTACATCGGCCAGCACAGCATAACGCTCGGGATCCTCGCCCCCTTCACCAGAGTTCGATTTGCCACCGATCCGATTCATTGCGATAGCTAGCGTCTCGTGGGCTTCCCGACTTAGTGCTCCCAGAGACATACCACCTGTGGCAAAGCGTGCACAGATGTCTGTAGTTGATTCCACTTCATCAATCGAGATGGGTTCCCGATCGCTATGGAACTCTAGCAGATCCCGCAATGCTGTCGGTGTACGGTCTCGTAGATACTGCAAATAGAGTTCGTAATGGTCCGGTTGCCCTGAGGTAATAGCCTGGTGCAAACGTTTCGCCATCTCAGGGCTATTGACGTGATACTCGCCCCGAGGCCGTGCTTGAATAAAGCCAAGATTTTCAAGTTTCTTGACCGTTACAGGGAAAGCCTTCTGGTGATTCATTAGCACTTCACGCGCAATGTCAGCTAATGTCATGCCGCCAACTCGGGAGATGGTGCCTCGGAAAGCAATGTTAATAACGTCTTCCCCTACCCCAATAGCTTCAAAAATCTGGGCGCCATGGTAACTTGACAGCAGTGAGATTCCCATCTTAGATAGGATCTTCAGTAATCCAGCTTCAATCGCTGCTCGATACTTGAGCTGAACCTCATCTAGCGATAAGGCAGGTAGTTTCTCATTTAATATCAACTTTTGAGTTTTCGGTTGATTCCACCACTGCCGAATGGTCTCAAATGCTAGGTAAGGGCAGACGGCGCTAGCACCATAGCCGATTAGACAAGCAAAGTGGTGAGTGCTCCAGCATTGGGCTGTTTCCACAACCAGGGATGTTCTGAGACGGATCCCTTGACTAATCAAATGATGATGAATAGCTCCGACAGCCAGCAAGGGGGGAACCAGAGCAGCATCTTCATTCAATCCTCGATCTGTTAAGATTAAAATCTCAGCCCCTGCTGCCACAGCCTCACCAGCCTTCTGGCACAGGAATGTCAGTGCTGTTTGTAACCCGTCTGGTCCCTCTGCAATGGGAAACAGGATACTGAGGGTCTCAGTTTGAAATGGAGTCTGATGCAGTGAAGCTAACTCACCCTCGTTCAAAACAGGACTGCGGAGATGTAGAAGGCGAGCATCCCTGGGCTGGGTGTGTAGGATATTCCCACGAGCCCCCAAGTAGACATCCAACGACATCACCAGACTTTCGCGCAAGGGATCGATGGGGGGATTTGTCACTTGGGCAAAGCGTTGCTTAAAGTAATCGTAGAGAGGATGTGGCTTCTGGGATAGAACTGCTAATGGGGCATCGTCTCCCATGCAGAAGGTGGGTTCTTTCCCAGACTTTGCCATTGCCTCTAGTACCATCTCGACGTCTTCGAGGCTGTAGCCGAACGCCATTTGAGCTTGCAAAAGGCCTTGATTTGAGAGGTCAACTTGGTGATTGAAATCACCTGCTGTCAACTCTACCCGATGTTGCTTAAGCCACTCTCCGTAGGGCTGAGCTGCTGCAATTGTCTTCTTAATATCCCAGTTTTTCAAAATTTCACGGGTCTGGAGGTTAACCGCTAACATCTGACCTGGACCTAGCCGCCCCTTCTCGATAATGTTAGCCTCAGGCATTGGAATGACACCCGCCTCGGATCCCACGGAAATTAATCCGTCATTGGTAATCGCGTACCGAGCTGGACGCAAGCCATTTCGATCCAACGTTGCGCCAATCCAGTGGCCATCACAGTAGACCACCATGGCAGGACCATCCCATGCTTCTTGAAGACCGTTGTAGAACTCGTAGAAATCGATCACTTCAGGATGATCCTGCAATTCGGGCTGGTTTCGGTATGCCTCAGGCACCAACATCATCAGCCCCTGCAGGGGGGAATATCCTGTTGCCACCAAGAGCTCCAGCACACTGTCAAGGGCAGCGGAATCACTTGCGTCTAGGTCGATAATGGGCTTGAGATCCTCAATGCGGTCTCCCCACAGTGGATGATCTAATGTTTTCTCACGAGCTATCACCCAATTCACGTTGCCCAAATGGGTATTGATCTCACCGTTATGGCCTAGGTAGCGCATGGGTTGAGCCAGCGGCCATCGGGGCAAGGTATTTGTGCTAAACCGACGATGATAAGCTGCGTAAAAGCTAACGAATAACGGATCCTGTAAGTCCTGATAAAACTGAGCCAAGACCGCCGATTGCACCATTCCTTTGTAAACAATGGTACGTGCTGATAAGGAGGCAAAGTAGAGATTGTCCCGACCAAACTGCCGGTGGATCCGGTGCTCTACAGTCTTACGGAGCAGATACAAACGCCGATCAAACTCTTCACCTAAGTCCTCCCGTGAGATCAGGATCTGGGTAATATATGGCTGGTTTTCTCTTGCTAATGGACCGAGCCTGTCTGGACTAACCGGTACCTCACGCCACCCAATCAGGATCCATCCTGCTTCTCCAATCAGGCCCTCAATTGCCGCTATCACCTCATCCCGAAGAGTTTCAGCTTGCGGTAAAAAGACCATGCCCACTGCTACATGCTCTTGCGCAGGTAAAGTCAAACCCTGTTGACTGGCCCAGCACTGCAGTATCGCCCAGGGAATTTCGGTTGTAATGCCAGCACCATCACCTGTAATCCGATCACCACCGCAGCCTCCCCGGTGTTCCATGCATCCTAATGCGGTGAGTGCATGCTGGACAACAGTATGGCTTGCCTGACCACTTTGGTCTACAACAAAGCCGACACCACACGCGTCACGTTCTTCAGTAAGCCAGGGGAGTTGAGTAGGGGTCATAGCACAAACAGCTTCGATAGGTGGAAAACTAATTCTATATCAGGAACGAGTCGAGCCGCCCGCTTTTCGGACGAGGAGCTACTATCAGCCCCGCTTCACTCAGAGCGTGACGGAGAACACGTATGAATTTACAGTCTTCCTAGCATAACTGAGAAAGATAGACAATTTTGTTAATGAGCCCACACAATCCTGTGACATTACTCATGGGTGGGATCGGCAACACTTGAATACTGGTTATTACCCACCCTAGTCAAAGATAAATCAGTTCCAACTGCGCAGAACTGCTCTCAGAGCCACCTGAACCTAAAAGATCAAGGAGTTCGGTATCCCAATCAGCTCTCGGGGTCCTGGTTGAGATTCTGATTGAGAAAGGTAAAGCCTTGCTCTCTGACAACGATATATCTATGAATTTGAGTTTCTTTCCACAACTAAATGAAACAGGAGCAGCCTTATTCCAGCTTGGACCTATTTACACTCCAAGGCTCACATCCCATATCTTTTCTAGAAGCTCCGGTTGGAGCCATGTAGGATTCTCTGGAGTTAGGCTTTCCATGAGAATCCCTTCTCAATGCCATCAGCTAGCATTATCGAGGGGCATCGTATGCCAGAGTCTCATGAGTTGCTCTTTAGGCCTCAATTGTCAGGATTTAAGCCGATTAGAAACGATGGAATCCTAGCCACATTACCTAGAATGACTTAGAAGAGTCCCTTACATTTAGAGCCCTCTATTTATTCGGGAAAGCCATTCTGCTATTCGGGAAAGCCATTCTATGAGGGAGGACAACTGAGGTTGCTTCAGGATCCGTTTCCGCCATTATTCCTGGCTCAAACATCTATATCCAGAGGACTGGAGGACTCTAGGACTGTGTGTTAACTTAAGTAAACTGATGTCGACGCCCTAGGGCTTTGCATCAGTATGTGGCAGTTTATCAACAGTTTATTGACAGTTACGGTTCGAATTTGATCGGCAGACTCCTGATAGTCAGTGAGCTTCTGGTGAAATTCTGAATCTAGTTTTAATATCTGATGCCAACCGCTGATGTGCTCATCATTTGAGTGGGATCAAACGTGGATCAAGTCAGGTAAATTGACGGTTCGTCATTGATTTTTTAAAAGGACTTAGGTATTTTATCCCTTGTGAATCTGTAGGTTAGCTTAGACAGTCTCAGCAGACGTTGACTGAATGTTGACTGAACGTTGATTGAATGAGTATCAACCAACTAGATTTTGAGGGCGTGGTGCAATCTGAATCCGGCTGCGATTGCGAGGCCTGCCAGGGCAGCTGGACGACTGCAGTAGGCTGGTATGATTACGACAACTGAGCGAGAGGCTATCTTATGGCTGCACAACCTGTTGCCCCCGTTGTTCTAGTGATTTTGGACGGATGGGGATACCGGGAGAGCTTAGACGGTAATGCGGTAGGTGCCGCAGCAACTCCTGTGTTGGATAGTTTGTGGGAAGCTTACCCTCACACTCTTCTCGATGCATCGGGGCGTGCAGTGGGTCTGCCGGCAGGTCAGATGGGTAACTCAGAGGTTGGTCACTTGACCTTGGGCTCTGGCCGAATTGTGCCTCAGGAGCTTGTTCGGATCACTGATGCGGCTGAGAGTGGTTCTCTAGCAAGTGATCCGAACCTAGTAGCGCTATGCCATACCCTCAAGCAGCGAGGAGGGCGTTTGCATCTCGTTGGCTTGTGTTCTGACGGAGGTGTTCACTCTCACATTACACACCTGCATGCCCTGGTTCGCGCAGCTAAAGATCAGCAGGTTGAAACGTTTATTCATGCAATTACGGATGGCCGTGATACAAAACCTAAGGATGGTGCGGCCACCTTGCAACGATTAGAGCAAGAACTTCGACATCTAGAATTTGGCACGATCGCTACGGTAGGCGGGCGCTACTTCGCTATGGATCGGGATCGCCGCTGGGATCGGGTTCAGAAGATGTATAGCGTGATGACTGTTGATGGTGCGGGTAGTGGATTGCCAGCGAGCCAAGTCTTAGAAATGGCCTATGCCCGAGATACTACAGATGAGTTCCTAGAGCCTGTCCGGATAGCGCCAGGGGCTGTTCAACCTGGAGATGGTGTTTTATTCTTCAATTTCCGTCCTGACCGAGCACGACAATTGACTCAGGCGTTTGTGGATCCTAATTTTGCGGGGTTTGAACGTGAGTTGCTTGTTGATCTAGCTTTTGTGACGATGACTCAGTACGACCCATCTTTACCCGTGAGTGTGATTTTCCGACCTCAAAACTTGGATCGATTGTTGGGTCACGTGGTGAGCGAAAATGGGTTGAAGCAATTGCGGTTGGCTGAGACTGAGAAGTATGCTCACGTAACATATTTCTTTAATGGTGGTATTGAACAACCTCTAGAAGGAGAGGATCGCGAACTCGTTCCAAGTCCTGCAGTGGCAACCTATGATGAGTCTCCTCCAATGGCAGCGGACGCCGTAACGGATAAAGCTATTGATGCGCTAGCTAAGCGAGAGTACGCCCTTGTCGTCATTAATTATGCTAATCCGGACATGGTGGGTCATACAGGGAACTATGAGGCGACAATCGCGGCGTTGGAAACTGTAGATCAATGTGTAGGACGATTGACCTCTGCTGTAGGGGCTGTGGGTGGCACAATGTTAATTTTAGCTGACCATGGTAATGCAGAGGTGATGTGGGATGAGCAGGGTAGCCCTTGGACTGCTCACACGACTAACCCAGTTCCATGCCTGTTGATTGAAGGGGAAGTTCGCAAGATCAAGGGGTGTGGTAATTATATTCAACTCCGTTCGGGTGGCTGCTTAGCCGATGTCGCACCAACACTCTTGCAAATCCTAGAGCTTCCCCAACCTAAGGAGATGACGGGGCAGACTCTAATTGCTCCTGCTGAGAATATAATAGTTGAGGCAGAACGGATCACTGCTCAAGTGACTCACTAAAGGCCTCATTGCTGTACCCAGCTACGCCTGCCAAGGATCCGAATAGAGTTCTTAAGTCAAAGCACTCGAAATTCCCTCTGCTAAACTGAGTGGCTGAATAGAGTAGCTGAAAGATGCGGGTGGGGACCATGACTAACGTACTGTTTGGCCAGGCGGCTCAGATCGTGGCAGGACTGGCAGGAGTTTTCGCACTCCTCACACTGATCACATGGATCCGTGGGATGCGTATTCGGTTTGCTATGGTTGGATACACAGGTTTCCTTGTTGTGCTTGCAATTGGGTGCTTTGGATTAAGCTTGTACCCCTTCATGCGAACGAATATCGATGGTGCTGTTGCGTACAAAACAGTTTACGATCGTGGTGCTAATCAGGCAGTGATCTCGGTCCCAGTAGACATTACGCCCGAAGCCCTGACATCCACACTGCAACAGGCTGCAGCCAATTTATCGTCCTCTGGACGGGTATCGACGGGCTCTCCCTACTTTACGGTGCGGGCTCGGATTCAGCTGCATCCAGGAGAGGGAATAACAGTACCTGTTTATCTTGGACAACTAACGCAGCGGATTGGAGTACGACAGGATCCTGAACAAACGATTGAGATTGATGAGGCCGCCTTTGCCAAAGCAAAGTCAGGGAATCAAGGCTAAGTCAAGCTTACAATCAAATTTCAAGTTCACCAGTATTTAATCTTACGAACTCAAACAAGCCACAGTTCAAGTGTATTAGATTTGAGATAAAACAGGATCCCCTGTGGGTTCTAGTGGCTCTTGGGGATCTCCCAGAGTTGCAAAGACATCCGTGAGGGTAGATCCTGGGTTGGGAAGAGAAAACGGCTCCAGTTGGGTCACAATCTCCCCAAAGGCGTTCGGTTCAAATTCACCGCACAGGATAACAGTGCCATCACTGAAACGAGCCCAAAGCCGATAGAGTTGGCCATCAGGCGGATCGGGTAAACCTTTGAAGGTAATAACGACATTTTGCCATTGACCAGCTACGAACAGAAGGCTACCACTGGCAGTAGTGGCGGCAGTGTCGGAGCCAGTCAGAGAAATCAGCTTTGTGTTAGGCTCCTGTAAGATGGCCGTGACAGGATTGTCAGTAGCCTGTTGAGCGATCTGAAGAGATTGACGTAGTCTTAGGTTATCGAAGACCAAGCCTAGGGTGGCTAGGAGAGCAATCAGGCCAGCCAGTGGAGCTAAGTAACGGCGGGGAGATAGAGGTTTGGTGAAGGAAGAGGCCAGCGTGGGTGAAGGTGTTGCAGTCGCCAGGGCTGGTTGAGCAGACTGGAGAACAGCTGCTTCCAGTTCTGAAGACGGATCCAGATCAGGAAGGGCATAGGGGATCCAGGAGAGTGTGTCTTGTAACCGGTCGAACTCTACTTGCAGCTCGGGATAGGTAGACAGAAGGTGATGGAGTGTTTCAAGCTCGTCATCATCGAGGTCACCAAGAGCATAGCCAGCGGCTAACTCTTGCATGTGGTGGAGTGTTAAGTCATCTATAGTCATAACGGTTATCCTAGGTAATCCCCTAGGAGGCGGCGCAATTTGAGTAAACCTTGGCGAGAGCGAGTTTTGACCGTTCCCAGAGGGAGGTCTAGAGCCTGAGCAATGGCGGCCTGACTCAGTCCCTCGTAATAGGACATTTCTAACACTTGCCGTTGGGTATCCGGAAGTTGAGCCAAAGCTGTCCGGGTGACGTCTTGACGTTCACTCAGGGCTAATCGATCGAAGGGCACGGAGCGGGATACCGTAGGTGCGTTAGTTTGATACCGCTCTAACAAAGCTTGATAGGATCCTTGCGATCGTTTACGGTCCAAGGCTCGAGAGCGGGTGAGGAGGCTGAGATAGGTGCTGAGACGGCCTCGGCTTGGATCAAAAGCCTTTTTCTGCCAGAAGGTCACAAAGATTTCCTGAGTGAGATCCTCGGCTTCTTGAGAGTTGTCGAGGATCCGAATGGCCAGGCTGTAGACGAGGCGAACATAGCGACGGTACAGCCAGGTGAGAGCTTGGGTCTGTCCGGATTGAACGGCGTGGAGAAGCTCAAGGTCAGTTGAGTCGGGTCCTAAAGAAGGTGAAGTCGCGTCGCGGGATCCCATACGAGGGTCTAGGCCAATAGTGTAAGCAATGGGTGACACCAGATCCACAGAGGTCATGAGTCACGTTGGATCTCAATGTATCCTTTGATCACAATACCTTACAGAGTTTCCCTTAGTTAATCCTGAGAGCCAGCTCGGAGAAAAAGGTAAGTGTCACGGGAGGGGGATTGGGTGTCTATTCTTCGTTCTAGGATGACAGCTGAGTCTCAAGGTTAGGCCCACTTGAAGTCAGCTGTCACGGGAGTAAGAGGGATCCTGCTAAGACCTCATGACATGTGAGTCTAGAGATTCACGGATCCCGAGAGCACTTGGACTAGAACGAGAAGTTGCCTGCAGAGAAGACGGGTAAATCGTCGATAGCGTCTTGACCGTCAACAGTGGTGATTGCTGACAACACGCTAATCGGAGCGTCTCCGTCAGATAGGTCAGTGGAGAACACCAGACGGTTGACCGTCAGAGCTGAATTCCAGTAGATGAAGAATCCAGGTCCAGGTTGAGTGATTTGAGCCCCAATCAAGCGAGCTGCAGCGCGGGCATTGAAGACAGTGGAAACACCATCATCGATATCCTGTAGAACAATAACGTTGACACCGCCTGTGGGTAAGTTGGCTGCGACATCGTTGACAAAGCTAAGGGATCCTGCTACGCCAAATCCATCAGCATCGAGTTGGAATAAATCCTGATCAATCGCCCAATCTGAGAGTTGATCAGGGCCAGATCCACGTTGAATCGGTGTGTAGACCACTGCATCAGAACCGCTTCCGGTAACAATTTGATCTGCTCCCCCTTGACCATCAATCGTGTCATTGCCGCCTAGGGCATCAATGGTGTCATTACCGCCGAATCCCGTCAGTGTATCGGCATTTACACTACCTGTGATAGTCTCACCTTGAAAGGCAAAATTCTCAGCAGCGAAGGTGGGTAGGGCATCAATAGCCGCCTGACCTTCAAGTGTGTTGATGGCAGCAAGAACATTAAAGGTTGCCTCACCATCAGATAAATCAGGGGAGAAGACTAGTCGGTTGACCTGGAGGGCTGAGTTCCAATAAATGAAGAAACCCGGTTCAGCTGTTGTAACGGCATTCCCAATGAGACGAGCCGCAGCACGAGCATTGAAGACATCGGAAACACCATCATCAGTATCTTGTAGGACGATGACGTTGTTACCACTTGCAGGTAAGTTGGCCGCGACATCATTGATAAATGAGAGACCGCGCTCAACACCAAAGTCAGCCGCATCTAGGAGGAAGCTATCGTCTTCTACAGCCCAGTCAGCGAGCTGATCAGGACCAGATCCTAGTTGTCCCTCTGTGTAAACAATAGTGTCAGAACCAGGACCAGCAATGATCAGATCAGATCCAGCTAAACCATCGATGGTGTCATCACCCTCTAATGCATTGAGGATGTCAGCGCCACCAGTACCTATGAGGTCATCTGCTACGCCACTGCCTGGGATGACATTGCTTAAATCACAGCTAGCAGCCAGAGAAATCTGGTTACCAGGGTCAAGGGGATCCTGACCAGGTTGGTGCACGATGATGCAAGTGGAGGCATCGACATTAGGGATATTCAGCTGGTTAACTTCAACATTGATTAGCGTTGAGTTAGGCTCTGCTGCGTAGCTAGTAAAACCAGGGAAAACACTAGCCGGAAGTTGGATGAACTGAGCGGCTCCAACCTGGAAGCTGGGAGTGTCGATGTTAGCTAATACAGAGATCTGGAAGGATCCGGCAGGCTGATTCAACGGGGGTGCAATGGCGATACCGCCAGGGAGTGCAACTCCAGGGATCGCTTGGATATCGCCAGGCTGAAGGTTGGTACCCGGAAGAAGAGCGTTGACGACAGCCGCTAGATTCTCAGCTGTACGCTGATTAGCCGGAATAAAGGTTGCTGCATAGACTACCGCCGCATCAATCAAGTCGGGGGCAGGAACTGTGCCACCACTAACAAAATCAGTGTTCAATTCATCAGGAACAGGATCCAAGGCCTCTGGTGTGAAGTTACCAGCAGGGAATAATGTATTTGCTTGTTGGGCGATGGCTTCAGGAGTCCGCAAATTAGGAGGAAGAGTTGATAGAGCCCGGACCAACACGAAGTCATCAAAGCTGACGCTAGTTGCATCGCCTTGGAAAATGAGTTGAGTGTTATCGCTGGATGTTGTGATGTCTGTTTCGATCACAGAGACTTCAGTGACGCCCGCAAGCCTGATCTGATTGAACGCCTGCAGAGGAGTCAGAGCTGAGTCAAATTGAGGAACATACACTCGACCCTGACCCAAATCCAGTGGCAACGGCACAAACACAGCCTCTTGAATCTCAATGGAGTCAGGCAATGCTTGAGAGGAGACAATGGTCAGCTGTAGCTGGGCCGCTGCTGCAACTGGGCCGACGGGTGCAGCTAATGTAAACACACCATCAGCACTAGCTTGAACCGGCGCATCCAGAGGAACGGTAGGTAGAGAAGAAATGGTTTCGCTCCCACCACAGCCTTGCAGGGCGACCAGAGCAAGTGAAGTTGAGAGTAAGAAGCTCTTCGTTTTGAAGTGTTGCATAGCAATCTCAAGAAGGTGAACGACAAACCAATTGCAGACAGGATCCTTGACAGCTCAGGCAAGCCTCCTATAGGAAGCAATAAGCGCGCCAGGCTGCAGGATCCTTATACGAATCCAGTTGAAACAATCAACTCACTTCAAATCAACTCCCAGCTCATCAAACTTGGCGAATCAAACTCGATCCAGCAGCAGGGAGGCATCAGTGTAGTCTTGTTAAGAGTACGGGTTGTGGTCCAGATTGGATTTACCTGAGAAAAAGTTTTTTGGCCTAGAATCCTCGAAGGCAGTTCGGATCCTTGGCTGGGGCTGATTGAATTGAATCTCAGCCTTGGGTCTTCTGAAGGGCATCTGTAAGCTTGTATCAGAACACCTTCAGTTCGGCCCGAGGCTAATATCGAGCATCTAGAGATCTGCTTTGAGCTTATCTGTTTGAACTTACATTGAGTGTAGCGTTGAGTTCACAAGGAGAAATCTTTGATCTTCAAACCTCAACTAAAGTACCTAATATCTTCCGTTAATTTCGGAGTTTGATTTGATCTTAGTCAATTGTCAGTGGATTGCAGAACCCTGAATAAGTTAGGTATGCCTTAGCTAAGTATCAAAAGTAATTTGGAATTGAGAGCAACCCCGACACAGCATTTTACAGTTTGGCCACGTACAGAGCAGCATAGCCAGGACAATAGTTTGATTCTCTGGTATCGTATCTCCAATCTCCGCAAAATGTTGTGCGGCAGTCACAGACTATGGACTATAGTTTTGCCATACTATGCAGCTGAGAGGAAACTATTCACACCTGGGCCACTTTATCCGTCAACTAGTCGACCATTGTTAAGTGAGGTGTTCTACTCAAAGCTACATTATTTGACTGGATTGGCTGTGACTTAAACGGTGCCTGCTGCTCTTCCTCAGCTTCGATGGGATTGGTACTATTATCAATGCTTCGTCCATAGAGGCAGCTTTGCTAATTTAACTAGCTCTGGCCATGACAGCCGCTCCTTCACTTCAGAGCAAGCCATTTAGCAGATTTAGCAATATACAGCCTGCTCCTTTGTTCCACACACAACTGAGTGGGGAGCCATACAGGTGGATTTTAGTGAGCGTTTCTAGGATTTTGGTAATCCAGGATTCTGGCAGCGCCAATCACATTTGTTAACATCATCTAAAGAACAAGATGGTTTATTAGCTAATCCTTATAAATAGCACTGATTTATTAGCTTGACTTATTACTATGGCCATCCTGTTTTTCTACTAGCTCAAGTTATCGATTCCTACGCCACACTGAGAATCTCACACTGAATAGCGCTTTGCGGTAAGAGCAACTTGAAGCGAGGAGGGCATACTACGACTAGCGAGGTCTCTATTTTAGATTTTTCTTTGTCAAGCCACTTAAAATAGTGTACAATATTTAACATCTTACATGAGATTGCTGCAAACTGGAGGTAACCTTGGAATTTGCGCTTGGTCTACAAAAGGCAATATCTCTTGCTCTACTTATCGGTGTAGGTTATCTCCTTAAATCAAAGTTCCCCTCTTCTTCGCAGCAGATGGGATTCGCTGTCCAAGGTCTCAAGGCTATTATTTTGAGTGTTGCCCTTCCCGCAACAATCTTTCTGTCCATCGTGTCTACTGACTTAACAATTTGGACAGCTCCCCTCTACACACTGGGAATTAATCTTTACCTCATGGTGATGGGTACTCTGGTCGCTCGACTTGTTTTTTACAGAGATCAGCTATCTCTCCGTCGGTCAGTTATTCTTATGTTCCCATCAATGGCTCCAGGACTAACAGCCTATCCATTCATTGATCAATATTTGGGCGGAGATGGTTTGGCATGGGCTGCTCTAGCTGATGTGGGTAACAAAGTCTTTGTTCTTGTTGGTCTTTATGCTTTAGCTATTCATTGGGCTCAGCAGTTTATGGATACTGCAAGCAGTGGTCATGGCCGCTGGAAAATGATTGGCTTGTCGTTACTACGTGAACCTGTAAATACTGCAATTGTGGCTGGACTTCTTCTAGCCTCCTTTGGGGTTGGTATTGATCAGATCCCATTCATTGCCTTAGATCCGTTGCAGAAGTTAGCTGCTTGTACGACACCTTTGATTTTGATATTTGTTGGTCTATCACTTAAATTTGATGTGGGACAGATCAAGCGCATATTTATGATTTTGCTTTTTCGGTCTGGGGTTGGATTCCTATTCAGTGCTGCAATGATAACGATCCTAGTGTCTCCATCTTCCCCTGTGGTCAGCTCTTTGCCCTTTGCCCTTTTGCTTGCAGTCACTCCTCAGGCTGGATGTAGTCTGTGGCCCCTGATGCATGCAACTCGAGTGAACGCAGAAATCCAACCAACCTTTGATACTAATTTCATTCTAGCTCTACTGACAATTTCATTTCCATTTTCTATTGGTGTTATCCTGATGATATTTGCTTCCGGATCCTTCTTTGTACATCCAAGGCATTTGGTAGCCGCTGGAGGAATAGCTTTAGGGACATTCTCACTACTATGGTGGGAAGCTCGCAATAAGCAGTCAACCACGTCAACGGACACCGATTCTACAGAAGTTGTGGAATCAATCCCAGAACCAGCTGAGTGCAGTCGGTCTTAAGGGTGAGTCGAGACTTGTGTTACTACGTTGAACAGTTGAGGACAATGCCATGTTTGGAAAAAAGTGCTGGAGCATACTATGAATACTCCCAATAGTGACTATTCTCTTGCCCAGAGGACCAAGCGGCGGCAAGTGACTCCAAGGCGTAGAGATAACCGAGTTCTCCCCTTTATTGTGATTGGCGGTGCGTTAGCGATCATCGGAGGCTTCACCGTTAAGGGATATCTCTCATTGCGAGGCTTGATTGTGGATGGCCTCCAGGAAGAAGCGCAACTTCAAGTGGAGAAAGCAAATGGTGAGATTGATGAGTGGCTCTCAGCCCGATTAGCGGAAGTTCAATCCATTGCTAATACCCCTCAGATTCGGAGTATGGATTGGTCAGTTGCTGAGCCCTATCTACAACTTGAGTACGACCGTACAGCTGACTACTATATGTTCATCATGGTTTTTCCTGATGGCAGCTACCATACGACACTCCTTGGGCAAGAAAAGGCGAGTGCGAACCTATCTGATCGTGATCATTTCAAGCGAGCTATGGCCGGTGAAGCTCACGTCAATGACCCCATTGTTTCTCGCTCAACTGGAAGAGTCCAGGTCAATGTCGCTGTTCCTGTATGGGCTTTTCCTCCGTTTAATCGGGTAACGATGACTGAGGATTGGTCAGATACTCGGATGCGAAATTTAGCTTTGTTTAACCATTATCCCTCTAACCCTTTCGATAGACCTCCTGTAATAGGAGAGTTTGCTGGCCTAGTTCCTGTTACCCGAGTTACAGAAGTTGTGTCTGAGATTTTCGGAGGTGAAGGAAGCTACGCCTTTGCCGTTGATGCCCGTGGTGTCCCCATTGCCCATCCGGATCCTGACATTATTGAGGAGTATGCCGCCCAAAAAAGCCTCATTGAACACCCGGATCCTGCTATTGCAGGGCTGACACAGACCATGATCGATACCCCTTCAGGTGTTGAATCTCTTGAATTAGCTTCAGGCGAAGAGGTGTTAGTGGCTTACTCGAAATTGAGACAGGCTAACTGGACAACGGCACTAGTCATCCCACGTACAACTATACTTCGACAGCTGAATGATTTAAGAGCTCAAGGGTTAACTATCGGAGGGCTACTGGTGGGAGCTGCCATTATTGCCCTTTATCAGCTGGGTCAGTCCGAACGTTCTCGCGCTCAAGCAAAGCAGCAAGCATTAATCAATCAGCTTACTGAACAAGTTCGAGCCTCTCTAGATCTTCAAACGACGTTGCAAACAACCGTTGCAGAATTATGTCTGGTTCTAGGTGTAGATAGGGTGACTTTTGGTTGGTTCCGCTCTGAGCAGCAAGTCTTTGACCGTGTATATCAGTATCGGCTTGATGGTAAGCCTACTGAGTTGGGACCCATAAACCTTAAGGACTTTGGTCAACTTTCAAGTTGGATGGCCGACAGTCAAGTTGTCCAAATCAATAATGTAGACCGTGATAACCATATTCAGCTTGAGCGAGGTGACAGAGACCATTTTCGCCAGATGGGCATCAGAAGCTACTTGGCTTTACCTGTAACACCTGATGAGCGTGATGCTCCAGGTTATATCACTTGTATTAGTAGTACTCCAAGAGTCTGGCAAAAAGATGAGGTTGAGCTTCTTAAAGCTGTCTCAACTCAGTTAGCATTAGCAATCAACCAATCAACACTCTTCCAGGAGTTACAGAGTGCGAAAGAGGTTGTCGAAGAAGCTAAGGAGACAGCTGAGGCGGCAAGTCAAGCTAAGAGTATATTCCTTGCCAATATGAGCCATGAACTGCGAACACCGATGAATGCCATTATTGGATATAGTGAAATGTTGATGGAAGAGG
>CAYUEE010000032.1:0-37470 GCA_964443615.1 uncultured bacterium
CCCATGCCACCCATACCGCCCATGCCGCCCATGCCACCCATGCCGGGATCACCAGCAGGCTGAGGGGGTTCCGGCTTTTCAACGACAATAGCTTCAGTGGTTAGGTACATTCCCGCAATCGATGCAGCATTTTGGAGCGCCGTCCGTTCTACTTTGGCCGGGTCGACAATGCCTTGGGTGATCATGTCAACATACTCGCCATTGATGGCATCGAATCCGATACTAGGATCCTTTTCGCGGACACGTTCCACAATAATGGATCCTTCGAGACCAGCATTTTCGGCGATCTGTTGGAGCGGTGCAGCCAGTGCCCGACCCACGATGTCTGCCCCAATGTGCTCATCCGGCTTGAGGGTCGCTTTGATGCCTTCAATCTGCTTGGTGAGGTGTAGGAGAGTAGCTCCGCCACCAGGAACAATCCCTTCTTCTACCGCAGCCTTGGTCGCGTTTAGGGCATCCTCAATGCGGAGTTTGCGATCCTTAAGTTCCGTTTCTGTAGCCGCACCCACCTTGATGACAGCAACACCACCCGCTAAGCGCGCGATCCGCTCCTGCAGTTTCTCACGATCGTACTCAGAGTCTGTCGCTTCAAGCTGCTGTCGAATTTGAGCAATCCGCTTTTCCACGTGCGTTTTTGTGTCGCCAGCGGCCACGATTGTCGTCTTATCCTTTGAGATTGTGACCTTGCGAGCACTACCCAACATATCGAGTGTGGCATTCTCCAACTTCAGGCCGATGTCCTCTGAAATCATCTGCCCCCCTGTGAGGATGGCAATATCCTCCAGCATGGCTTTACGACGATCCCCAAACCCAGGTGCTTTAACAGCAGCAATGTTGAGGACCCCTCTCAAACGATTCACAACTAGAGTCGCCAGAGCTTCTCCTTCAATATCCTCAGCAATCACCAGAAGAGGACGACCTGATCGAGCCACAGTCTCTAGGACAGGAACAAGATCCTGAATCGAGGCAATTTTCTTGTCAGTGATCAAGAGGAACACGTCCTCTAGTTCAGCCACCATACGCTCAGGATCAGTCATAAAGTAGGGAGAGATGTAGCCTCGGTCGAATTGCATCCCTTCAACCACATCCAGCTCTGTATCCAAAGACTTCGACTCTTCCACTGTGATGACACCATCGCGGCCCACTTTATCCATGGCAGCAGCGATCATTTCACCCACTTCAGTATCGTTACCCGCTGAAATGGCGGCAACTTCAGCAATCATCTTGCGATCTTCAACTGGCTTTGAGACTGCGGCAATCTGCTCTACAAGCTGAGCAACAGTTCGGTCAATGCCTCGCCGCAGGGTAACTGGATTGGCTCCTGCCACAATATTTTTCAGGCCCTCTTTCACCATGGCCTGAGCCAAGATTGTCGCTGTGGTTGTGCCGTCGCCTGCAACATCATTAGTCTTGGAGGCCACCTCTCGCATTAACTGGGCTCCCGTATTTTCGTACGGATCCTCTAGCTCAACTTCCTTGGCAATAGTCACTCCATCGTTGACGATTTGCGGTGCACCGAATTTTTTCTCCAATACCACATTGCGCCCTCGAGGCCCTAGGGTCACCCGGACGGCATCGGCCAACTGGTTGATCCCACGCTCGAGTGAGCGACGCGCCTCTTCATTAAAAGTAATCAATTTAGCCATTGCTGTAATCCCCTCAATCTCACTTCCCCAATTACTGAGTAACTCACGCCTAAAACAGCTAGTCCTGTGACGCTACAGCTCAGTGTCTACGCCTCTACAACAGCTAGGATGTCCCGTTCATTCAGCAGCATGAAGGTATCGCCGGAGATTTTCACCTCAGTCCCGCCATACTTGCTGTAGAGAACCATCGCACCCACAGCGACATCAGGCGCAACTCGATTGCCCTTGTCATTCAAGCTGCCAGTCCCAACAGCCACCACTTCCCCTTGCTGGGGCTTCTCTTTAGCTGTATCAGGGAGCAGGATCCCTCCAGCCGTTTTCTCTTCCTGGGACGACACTCTCACCAGGATTCGATCACCCAAAGGCTTAAGGGTACTTGCCTCTAAACTTAACGTTGCCATTGCCTCAATTCCTACAACCGTCAAAACATGTAGCCAAGTTAATACAACGTCAATACAGATGGATAACATTAACTTAGCTTTCTAGCTCATTGAGTCAGTTTGATGATCTCAAAGGGCCTCTAGCACTCTACCAGTTCAAGTGCTAGCTTATGCTACTTTATAAACTCTTATCCAGACTTGGAGGGATACTACGACCTCGCAGAGCAAGCCCTGAGGATCCGTTTCAGGAGGTTCAGACCAAGAGGCGTACAGCTAAGAGACCTACTGACCAAGAGGCATACTGACCAAGAGATATACTCAGGATCCAAGACTTCGAGGCAGGAAAGTGGCTAGCAATGCCCTACTGTACGGGTTACCGTAATCCCTGCTAGTGCTGGGCGCTGACTGGATCAACTATCCAGACTCAGTTAGGAGTTGCCACCCACCAATACGTCAGGGAACTTCAGTTGAGCCTCTGCAACCGGTCGATTCCGGCCTTCCCCTTGCCAATAGTTAATCACTTCAGTAGCACGGTTGAGCAGCTCGACTCGTTCTGTCTCTGAAATCCACGTTTTACCCTCAAGCTCAGTTTTGAGTTGCTCCCAGGCATCATCGCGGGGCCAGAAAAAGTAATGAGTAAGAGGACTGCGATTAGCAGCCACAATCTGATCAACCGCAATCGCGAGGTCTTTATCTAACCACAAGGCTTTGAGGGCAAATCGGCCCCTCGGCAGTTCTTGCTCTTGTGCTTCCAAGGTTTGCTATCTCCAGTCACGTCAAGGCGCAGCTGCTCATTATAACCCCTTCTGCTGGCTCCTGACACAGATATCTCTTGCGTAACTGTGAGAGAGAACCCTTATTTTGTGAGATTATTTTGTGAGATAAATTCATCTTCATTGTGAAGTTGCCTAGACTTAACCTCGGAAGAGATTTACTTCAAAAATGGTCTGGGCAAAGTCTCTGGATAGTTGCAGTTCAAGGACGGTAGTACCCTGCTACTCCTTACTATTCGTTCCGCTGAGCAAACAGAATCGGAAATGATGCCTGAATGCATCTGATGCTATGGCAAACTTCAGTTTAAGACATTGTTCAATCTAAGACATTGAAATGAAGTCGAATTCAGATACAGTGCTTTGGATGTCGATCAATAATTAAGCAATTCAAGGGAACAGTCTCCTCTTAAGTTCCACCACTTAATCTTTCTCTGGTGTAACAAACCATAACATCTTCCACGTGCATCAGGTATGAATGGACATCAGAGCCACTAGCCACCACACACTAACCGCTATGCGCACCACCCTTTATACAAAAGTAAACTCAGACTAACACTCAAGGTAAACTCAGACTAACACTCAAGCGGGCAGCGGGAATCGAACCCGCATCTTCAGTTTGGAAGACTGGGGTTTTACCACTAAACTATGCCCGCAGTAAAACGTGATGCGACCACCTAGAATAGCATAACTCCCTCTAACGTCAACGTTGGTAGCGACACGGCATGAGTCTCATTCAGGATCCGGAGCGATACCTTAAATTTTCTGGGATCAGTGTGGGGCGGATCTACGGATCCTGCTAGTCTAGATAACCTGAAAACGTATCTTGATTGATCTCAAGGGATCCCCACCAGTAGGAGTCGGACCATGGCACGGATGTATTACGACGGCGACGCAAATCTTGATTTGATCCTAGATAAGACGGTAGCGGTGATTGGTTATGGTAGCCAAGGCCATGCTCATGCCCTGAACCTACATGATAGTGGGGTCAAAGTAATGGTTGGGCTCTATGAAGGCAGCCGTTCTTGGCAGAAGGCTGAAGCAGATGGTCTGATGGTCAAACCTGTGGCCGAGGCCACCGCAGCCGCTGATTGGATCATGATCCTTTTGCCGGATGAAGTCCAAGCTCGCATCTTTCGGACAGAAATTGAGCCTAACCTTGCTGCTGACAATGCACTACTGTTTGCCCACGGCTTCAACATTCACTTCGGGCAGGTTACCCCTCCACCTGATGTGGATGTATTTATGGTGGCTCCAAAAGGTCCTGGGCACCTAGTCCGGCGAACCTTTGAGAACGGTGAGGGGGTACCCTGCTTATTCGCCATTCAACAAGATGCCTCTGGGATCGCACGGGATCGAGCAATGGCTTACGCTAAGGGAATTGGTGGTACACGAGCTGGGATCCTGGAAACAACCTTCCGTGAAGAAACGGAGACGGACCTCTTTGGCGAGCAATCGGTTCTGTGCGGTGGCCTGAGTGCACTGATTAAAGCTGGGTTTGAAACCTTGGTTGAGGCCGGCTATCAACCTGAACTCGCTTACTTTGAGTGTTTACATGAGGTAAAGTTGATTGTCGATCTAGTGGTTGAAGGGGGATTGGCCAAGATGAGGCATAGTATCTCCAACACAGCGGAATATGGTGATTACACCCGTGGACCTCGGATTGTAACGGAGCAGACCAAAGCGGAGATGCGGCAAATTCTCAAAGAAATTCAATCAGGCGACTTTGCTCGACAGTTTGTTCTGGAAAATCAGGCCGGCCGGCCGGGTTTTACTGCTCTCCGACGGCGGGAGGCCGAGCATCCTATTGAAGAAGTGGGGAAAGAGCTACGCGCTATGTTTAGTTGGTTGAAGGATCAGTAAATTGGACTCCATTCAATCTGTTGAATCCTGGTCTGCTAAATCCTGGCTGACTGAATCTTAGTTCATTAAAAACGGATCCTTGTTACAGCATCACTGGTGTGGTTTACTCCAGCTAGAGAGCAGCTGCTAGGATCCTAGACTGGCCCTGAATTGCTGAGATTAAATCCATCGGGAGTGATAATGCTGGATCTGACTGGAAAGAAAGCGCTGGTAACCGGAATTGCAAATGACCGCTCAATTGCCTGGGGGATTGCTCAGCAACTCCATCAAGCAGGTGCTTCATTGGGGGTTACCTACTTGCCCGATGAGCGAGATCGCTTCAAAGCGAAAGTTGAAAAGTTAGTGGAGCCGTTGAAACCAGATTTCTTGCTACCATGCAACGTTCAAGACGACCAGCAGATTACGGATCTATTTACCGCGATTCAGGACCAGTGGGGACAGCTGGATATTATGATTCACTGCTTAGCCTTTGTGAAAAAAGAAGAGCTGAGTGGACACTTCACTGATATCACGCGAGATGGGTTTGCGCTGGCCATGGACATCAGTACCTTTTCATTGGTGAGCCTGTGCAAGGCTGCTAAACCTCTCATGCCAGCTGGCAGTAGTGTTCTGACACTGACCTACTTGGGTGGGGTTCGGGTAGTACCTAACTATAATATGGCCGCAGTAACTAAAGCTGGCTTGGAGACAGCAGTTCGGTACTTAGCTTCTGAGCTGGGTGAGCAAGGGATCCGAATTAACGGCATTTCTGCCGGCCCAATCCGGACGTTGGCCTCCTCTGCGATTGCAGACTTTCACTCAATGTTGCGGGCAGTCGAAGAACGGTCTCCCTTGAAGCGAAATATTGAGCAAATTGAGGTGGGGAATACTGCAGCTTTCTTGGCTAGCGAGCTAGCTAGTGGGATTACGGGACAGATCATCTACGTAGATAGTGGCTACAACGTTATGGGGATTTGAAACCACTTACAACTGTCGGATGGCCCAGTCTCTGGTCGGTCATTCACTGATCTATTCACTGACTTGGACTTCCCCTATGGAGGATCTGTGACGTCTCCCTCAACTGTCTCTACATGCAATGATGAGCAAGTCCTCACAAAAATCTCTCAGTGAGATAATCCCCCTGAGAGACCGCTTTACAGCGAGAACTTAACGAACGCTCTTACAACCGTATCTCTATTACGCCACACACGGAGCAAAAATGCCGTAGTTCCCACTACAGAACGTCGTCTTTTCAGTTGCTTCACGGAGTATATGGAACGATTGAAGTCAATCGATGGGTCATCGTCCTGATGATAGTGATGCCCAAACCGTGAGCTCAGGGATTGGATAGGCCATCCTCCGCTATCTTGCTAAGCCCTAGCATTCTGGCCTCATCAGGGATTTCCATAGATTGTTGAATGAGAACTGACGGCTAGGCTTTAATACTTGTGAAATGACTCTCAGTGCTACCACTGAATAAAGTCTGAATCCTCAGACATCCCTAGAACCGTGATATGACAAAATACCAGAGTCCTGCCGTCGAGGGCTGAGTGACACTAATTCTCATTGGGCTAATTCTCTTTTGTGCTAGCACCATTCATGCTCTATCGGGTTTTGCGTTTGGATTGGTGTCTGTCCCGCTCCTACAACTTGTTATCCCGATTCCTCAGATTGCCCCACTGGTCACCTTAGCAGCTATCGTTGTGTCCACTGGATTAAGTCTCTATCATCGCCAAGCCATTCAGCTGCAACGGATCCTGCCCTTAGCGTTCACCGCCATTCTCACTGTGCCTCTTGGAGTTTACGGATCTTCTCGACTGCCAACAGGTTTATTTCTCTTGATTTTGGGGATCTTGCTAACCGGCTACGCCACCTATGGCTTAGTGAAGCGACTCCTTCCGCCATTGCAGTCTAGGTGGTGGGGCTACTTGGCGGGAGGGTTATCGGGTTTTTTAGGTGGATTGGTCAATATGGGAGGCCCACCTGTAATTATCTATGCCCAGTCACAGCAGTGGGAGCCGGAAGTATTTAAGAGTAATTTGCAAGGGTTTTTCCTAGTGAATTTAGTTGTTATTGTCATTAGTCGTGCGGTTCAAGGAGACTTTACCCTCACCATCTGGCGGCTGTTCATCTATTCACTCCCAGCGATTGGCCTCGGGTTGGGGAGTGGTCTGTGGTTATCGCGGTGGTTGGATCCTGTTCAGTTTAGACGGATGATCTTGATCATGCTGGCGAGTCTTGGCATTAGCCTATTGATCCGAGCCATTCTATTGATGAGTTCAGTCTGAGCCAAATTTGTTAGCCTCATGGTATTGCCATTGGTTGAGCTATGTCTACCCTCCTAACCGGTTACCTGTCTGAGGCCGATCGTCAAAATCTAGCCCGAGCGGATCAACGCTGGACCGCACTCCGTCACCAGACTCTACCAGCGCAGGATCCTGTCATTCACACCCACTCAGACCCACTTAGGTCCATTGATTACGACATCATAATCAGCGGCGGGACCCTTGGAATCCTTATAGGAGCAGCATTAGCTCAGCGAGGCTGGCGGATTGGCTTAATCGAACGAGGATCTCTGCGAGGCCGGGACCAAGAGTGGAATATTTCAGAAAAAGAGCTGCGAGTCTTCTTAGAGCTGGAGTTACTCACTGAAGCTGAGCTTGAGCAAATCATTGTAACCCAGTACAACCCAGCCCGGATTGGATTTCATCAGGGATCCGAGTTCTGGGTCCGAGATGTGTTGAATATCGGTGTTAACCCCGTCCTTCTGCTGGCCACGTTAAAGCAGCGATTTTTGCAAGCTGGCGGGATTCTGTGGGAGCAAACAGCTTTTGGCGGGGCCACCGTTCATCCCAATGGCATTTCAGTTCAAACAGGTCAGGGATCCGTGTCCGCCCGACTATTGCTTGATGCAATGGGTCACTTTTCCCCGATTGTGCGGCAGATTCGCCAGGATCAGTCTCCGGATGGAGTGTGCTTAGTCGTCGGGAGTTGTGCTCAGGGGATACCTGCATCTGATAGAGGTGATTTGATCTATACATTCACTCCTATTCAAAATCATTGTCAGTATTTCTGGGAAGCCTTTCCAGCTCGTGATGGTCGCACGACATACCTATTCACCTATGTAGACACGGATCCAGCCCGGCCCAGCTTAACCACTCTGTTTGAAGACTATCTGAGGCTGCTACCCACCTACCAAGATGTTGACTTGAATCAGATTCACTTTCAACGGATCCTAGCCGGTTTTTTTCCTGCGTATCGTCACAGCCCCTTGCAAAGCCCCTGGAGTCGAATCCTTGCGGTGGGGGACAGTAGCGGCTCCCAATCTCCATTGAGTTTTGGGGGGTTTGGGTCTATGGTGCGTCATCTTCGTCGCCTCGACCAAGGGATCCACGAAGCACTACAGACCGATACGTTGACTCGTGATGCTCTAGCGATCCTGCAACCCTACCAGCCCAACTTGGCCGTCACCTGGCTATTTCAAAAAACGATGAGCGTGAGGATCCATGACAATCCGGATCCTAATCAAATTAATCAGCTGTTATCGAAGGTATTCACCGCTATATTTAACTGTGGGGATGCCGTCGTGAAGCCATTCCTGCAAGACGTGGTGCAGTTTTCAGGACTCTCCCAAACCCTACTTAGGGTCATGCTCGCAGAACCTACCTTGGTGGCACAGCTGGTTGGGCAGTTAGGACCCGGTCCGTTGCTGAATTGGCTAAAACATTACTTAACACTCGGGGCTTATGGCGCACTGGATCCTTGGGGGCCGTCTTTAGATGTGCTTCTCAAGCCCTTTCCCCCGCCCTCTCAGTACTTTGGGCATCAGTGGCAGCAAGCGTTGACCTACGGATCCGGCGGTGATTACGACGAGACGCTCAAGAAGCCCTAGACTGAGCCCCCGTAAGTGATAAGATATATTAAGATTCACAAAGACTGCGGGGCCTCGATTGATGACAGCTTTGAATCACAGCAGCAATCAGCACAACACGTTAGCCGAAGCT
Organism: uncultured bacterium; assembly: GCA_964443615.1. GTDB lineage: Bacteria > Cyanobacteriota > Cyanobacteriia > Thermostichales > Thermostichaceae > CAYSWV01. Next base: position 8,643 of record CAYUEE010000032.1, read on the forward strand.
GCTCGAACTTGGAAACACGCTAGCGCCCTAGAGGAGCTTGACTCGTTTTTAGTGGGGAAGCCTCCTGTACGTGCGGTTAGGATCGAACTCACACTTGTCTACGAAATCCCTGGGTCTTGTGAACCCGCATGCTATGTAGTCCCTCTGTCTGGAACCACCCTGAGCGACCATATTCTTGACTCCCTCAACCTTGCCTATGAGGCCCCCAGTGATATTGAAGGTGTTATCTGGTTTGAGGACGGATCCTGGGCTCGCCATCACCAAGGCCAGTGGATCTATCACACATCCTCGGCCCCTAGACTTCACTAGCGGTAACATGCTTGTGACCATCGAGCTTACGATTGCCTCTGGGTTGCTCCTTGAGATGAACTGAAGTACCAGCGGTAGATTGTCAGCTTACTGGGGCAGCTTCGATATGTACGGATGCCCTAGATTATGTGGAACTTGGTGCCTAAAAGAGTTTTCCGTGGGGAGCCGTTAATTAGGCTTCAACCGTAATCTGTCCCTCATTGATAGCATCCAATAGCAGTGCTAAAGAATGTCTCTCCGCATCAGCCGTGTAGTAATCCTTACAAATAAGGGACTCGAGTGCTCTTTCCAGTTCAGACGTCATCTGGCCTGAACTCATGATCTGTGCCACGACATCGGGAATAGTCATCACGGGCAGTCCGGGCTGTCTACTTCCCCAGTATCTGACTGCCCTCTCACAAAAAATTACTTGATTTCGCTTAATAAATGCCGCCAAATGGCTGAGATCATATCCACTAAGCTGTGCTACTTGATTATGACCAGGATGCTACTTCATGCCCCAAGTTCTATCCCTGGAGTCATTTCAGCGCTTCATCTAGTCTAAGCTACTACCCATAGAGGGCCTCCGTAGAATCAAGGATCCTTGACAGCTCTGAGTGTTCTAGAATACCTCAATCCTCACAAGCCCTGTCAAGACTGCAAGCCCATCCAAAGAACACCTAATGCTTTCCAGGCTTTAGGATCCGCCTCAAACTGCGAGAATAGGGATCCTAGTTGCTTCATACTACGGTGGGTGTAGAACCACGGAGGTGTGATGGGGAGCCGGAAGGGGGCCTTCACGACGGATTTCTGGGGATGATCAAAGAGAAAGGTATTGTGTACACAGCCCGTGCCTGATTGGATCGGTGCCGTTGGATCTGGAGTAGGGAAGGATCCCCAGCCTGTGACCATGAGGCCGTAGGCCGTAGCGGACCAGCAGTTTACACCGATGGCTCCGTATTGCAGATGGTCGAGTGCTTGGTCCAACTCAGTGGCACAGACCTTCGCTGTTGCAGGCTGGATGAAAAGCATGCACGACAGTGTGCCCCAGACGTTGGTGTTGACAAAATTAACTGCACTGACCAGGAAATCAGCCGGGTCCGAAACCTCTAAGGGCACCTCTGAGAGAACACCGCAAAAGGCTTCGGTTTGTAAGGCCAGTTCACTGGGATCAGCGGGAATGTTGGGGATTAACAGCCAAGGGAGAGTGGAGTCGTCCCCAGCACCAATGGTTTCAGCTTGAGGGTAGGTGGATTGAAATCGATTGAAGGTAGCTACAGATCCTGGATAGTAAGCTTTCCGGGGAGGCACTTGAGTTAATTCTTGGCGCAGAGCTGCTAGAAAGACCTCTCGCTGTGGCCATCCTTGAGCTGTGACGAGCAGCTTAGCCGCGTTACAGTTGCATCCAGCGTTGTGAACTAACATGCTGGCTACCTGTCTGGCTTGGTAGCGGATATCACTATCAGACCAGGATCCTGGCACGATCAAGACAGGTGTAATACAACCAAGTTCTGCCGTAATAGGTTTAGATTTATCGGGAGGAAAGCTGCCAACGATGGTGGAGTAAGTCCTCTGGGATCCGGTAATGTGTATCGTGTCCACTTGGGGATGATGACAGAGATACTGACCGACACCTGCACCGCCGTAAGCAATGGCCACAAATCCGTCTGCAATTAGAGGTTGAAAGATCGCTTCAATTAAAGGACCTAGGTATGCTGTGATCGGGTTCAACTTCAATAGTGTGACTTGATTGGTAACAAACAATTTGTGCAGACAGTCAGAGGTTGGAATGCTAGAGATGTTACCGGCACCCAGGACTAAACACACGGATCCTGGTCCTGACGGAGATGATTGATAGATGGATCCTTGCGTGGTTGGTTGACCGGGTTGGAGCCAGACTTCTGCTTCAAATCCCGGAAATAACAGGGCCTCCATCCAGCTTTGAGGAAAGACTTTAGCGACCATTTGCTGGTTAGCTCGGGGGGTCAGGCTGGGTGGAACAGGGGACCCTTGCGCCTGGAGAGCTTGGATAAGTAATCGCGTGTGACGGTTAAAAAAGGCAGGTCCGACGAGCCATTCTTCACCCGCTACGGGTTGAACAGGATCCAGTCCCTTCGCGTCACAACACAGCTGGACCCACTGCTCTGCTCGCTCACCCATAATGTCTAAACATTGCTGCAGATAACGGATCCGTTGCGGAATGTCGACCTGCAGCCAGTCTGTTTTGCGCTGATGGAGTCGATCGAGATCATGGTTGAGCTGAGTGGTTGTGGTATCGGGAGGAATGGTAACCATGAGTGCATTAAACAGTGACGGATTGGGCTGAAGCTTCAGAGTTCGGAGACGGCTCCGGATCCTCAGGATTCAAGGACTGCAACAGTTGCAGGAACTCGCGTTCAAAGGTCACCAAGGCGCGATTCGTTTTACCACCCACATAGAGCCCTTCTGCTGTTTCTAATGCCCATATCTGACTGTGACTGACGTAGCTCATGAGAACTCCGAGCATTAGCAGGCCAAAGCCACCATAGACTAATGGGATCCCAGGATCCGACTTCACTTGTAGTCCAGTACTACCCACGACATCGTCTAAATGCAGAGTTAATCGGTCGGATAGTGGCAAACTCATCCCAGTGCGAATGGAGCCAATGATATTCCCATCCTCACCGTAGACTAGCGACACCCCTTGTAAGTCAGGAATCAGGAGGGTGACCCCAGCCGAGAAGTCGGGAGTGGTTGGGATAAAGGATCCCCAAATCTTATTCCCGGTTTCGGACTGCAAAGGGACAGTAGGAATTTGAAAAGTGGGGCTATTGTTCACACGCACTTTCACCGAATCAACACTCCAGTCGGCCTGGTACAGGGTCACACCTTGGTAGGCCATCGGTTTATTGACAAAGATAGTGTCTGACTTCAACGCCTCTTCTGCGTCATCAACAATAGCGAGATCAGAATAGAACTGTTTAATCCGACCCTCGGGTGCGTAATCAATCCAGAACCGATTGACTTGAATTTGCCACTCGGGTAAATGTGCCCAAGGTCCCGCCGAGGTGACCACTTGTAAGGGTGAAACGGATCCGTCTGGGATCATCACTTGAGCTTTGAAACCGGTTAAGGATCCGACAATCGCCCCGGCCAGGATCAGCAACATACTTGCGTGCACCACAATAGGACCCACTTTACCCAGGATCCCCTTGCGAGCGTAGAGCTTACCACCTTCTGTGAACACTGCGTATCCCTTGGCTTGCAGTTGGGGGAAAAGGATCCCCTGGGCGGCTCCGGGCACAAAGCTACTCAAGGCTAATTTTTCAAATGAGCGGGGGCGCGTGTAATAACTCCAACGGCGGGCGACTTTGAGCATGGGCCACTGACGAGTCACGGTACAGGCCGCTAAACTGGCACCAAACAGAATCAGAATAGAAAGGAACCACGGCGTTCGATAGACTTGGTCCGATCCCAGGGCTAAGATCACTCGCCACGAAAGAAAGCCAAATAGGGCCGGATCCTCAGGATAATTCGCTTGATAGAACTCAACCGCTTCCCCCTGCTCAATCACTGTGCCCAATGAGCTCGCCACTGCAATAATCAGCAGTAACGCAATCGCTAGTTTGAGGTCCGCCAGCAATGGCAGCAGCTCATGCCGGAAATAACGCTTCACCCAGTTCATATTGATTAAAAACACATCTCAAAACAGATGGCCTCATTGTAGTCTCTCTCCTCAGATCTGGCTTCGATCCAATTGACTTCAAAAGGTATAGTAATGTTAGGCTCCTGAAGCTATCAAGAGATACTAAAAAAAACTATTGAGTGGGTTATTTTCAACATTGATCAACATTAAGTAGATTGGTTTCAACGTGTCTTTCAGCCTACTGCCTATTGTCTGAATACTTACCCACCATCATTGCCGTCTTCAGCTTTTGCCCCTAAAGAAGTTAGCTTTGTGGCAAGCAAAATAATCATAGGATCCGGAGGAAGTATACCAAAGACATAAAAGTTGACAGTTATCTTTTCCCCTCAAACAAAACGGCGGACTTAATCTCAACCACAGACTGTGAGTGCTTCTTCAGCCTATCTATACAATCAGCCCCCTTTTAAGCAGCCTAGGCAGACCGGTTCGATCGGGTATTGTGGCAGGAGCCTGTTATCCTAACCCTCATCCTGGGGTAAACAAACAGAGATGGGGGCACGTGATCTTACGGCTGGAGTTGGTTTAGGAGACAGTTTACAATGCACGTACGTAGGGCAAGTGAGCGGATGGCAATGTCAACTCTAAATCAGCTGTCAGAGATGTCTGACTGGATAGCTAGTGGATCTACTGACGAGAGTGAGTATAAAAGTCATGCTTGGCGATCTCGCATGGAGCAATATCAAGTGTTCCTTGGGATACTTAACGATGAGGAGCGCTGGCAGCAGTTATCCGTTGTTGATCATCGTAACTTGGTGCGGAAGCTGGGTACGCATGGGTTGTCGAATCGGGGCAATCCTTTATTGGCAAAAGAAATTAACCTTAAGTACGAAGACGAGCGTGGTGGCGTTCGGACTCGCTCGTTTACTTTGCTGCTTGATTCTTCCAAGAAGGAAAATCTAAACGACATTTTCTCTGCTGTCAGCCATCCAGAGATTCGTCACGTTTTTGAGGCTCAATTGGCCTATCAACTTTTGGAACACCTTGATACTATCTACAGCCTTGGCAACGATAGTCTAGAATCGCGTCTGATCTGCTTTTCTGCCCGCGAGTTGCAGGATATTGATGAGCAAAAGCAGGGGTTCTCAGCAAATTTGATTCCGAGGATGATCCGGATCCAATTACAGGCCCTGTATAGTGTCATTCTCAAGTATGCACCAGCCTATCCCTCTCTCACCTTTCAGTATTTATTAGATGGCTACTTCTTAACTCATCTTATTCCTACACAATCAATTATCCGAATCCTCCTGACCAAGAGCTTTGCGGCCATTCTCAAAAACGGGGGTCTCCACACTCAGGATCTTGAGCAACCCGATATTCCTCGTAACGAACGTGACAATTATCTCACGATTAGTGACGACGATTCGCTCACGTTGGCGCTGTTGGAGTCAGGGATCCTCTTAGATAGCGGTAAGGCGATCGTTGATCAAACTTATGTCAAAGCCCTAGAGCGAGAACTGGAAGAGAAGGAGGAACTACTGAAACAGGCCCAACGTGGTCAATTAACATTACCGAAGATGCTAAAGGATATCTTCACCACATTCCTAAGTGACAAGTCGCCCGATGATTTCATTTGGATCCCTGAAAACTTTGAACTAGATGAAGACTACCGAGATGATTTTGAAGAGTATCTGGGGGTAATATCGGATCCTCGCTATCTCAGTCAGGTTTCAGAGGATGAGAAACACCTCACAGAGTACTGGGCGACTTTAGCTGAATCTGAGTACACCAATCCTGAGGTTCGAGAAAGCTTGAAGTACATTGAGATCGATAATCTTGATCGATTTGTCCGGGAGACTCAACTGCGATTTGCCGTCCGCCACAAGGAAATTGTGGATCAGAATAAACAGGCTGTGATGGACTACATGTTGAAGAATATGACCCCGACTCTCTTGGTTCGTGGCACCATCACCACACCTCAACTAATCCGTAACCGTCAGGACCAAGTTCAAACGATTCTGGGCTATGTCTACAATTATCTTAAGGGGCGGCGAGCAAAGCAAAAGGTATGGCTGCCTTCACCTTATCCCTTTGGCACCATGCTAAATCTAATTGACTTTGCTAAAGCTCAAACCCAGTCCGATGAGGTGGATCCATCTCTGAAGCATAAGTACGTGCTTGTGCATGAGATTTTGGAGCAGGTCTTTGAGCGGGAACAACTCAAGTACAAGGATCCCTCTTATCAATCTACCTCTTTTATTACCTTCAACCGTAACCGTGCTGTGTCACAGACAACCTTGTAATCAGGCGGTGTGCTGACCTCGATCACTGACGAAATCGGCCCGATTCGGTTTGATAAGACTAGCAATCAGAGCGAGTACTTCACCGGGGCTAACCTAGTGAAGTATTTTTTTGGCCGTAGGGGATTGGGCTGTGGTTAACGGTGTTGATAGAGGCGGCACAGGATCCTGAGTCCGCAGAGCTTCAGGCAGGGTCTGCAGCGCTTGCTGACCAAATTGAAGTAGGGTAGAGAGTTGTTGATGCTGCTGAAATTGCTGGTGTAACTGCTCAGCGATAGTGGCTTCGGTCCACGGATCCTCTGACTTTAACCACTCCAGGTAACTCAAGCCAGCGATACGGGTGAGGTAGGCCGCACTAGCAGCTTGCAGAGGTAATCCGATCAGGGCTAAGGGGCTGGCTTTGAGGATAGCACCAATGCCTTGTGCTGCTAATTCCACACCGCCTAATTTCACCAGTAAATCAGTCATGGTTCGGGCCACTGCTTTAGCTTGAGCCAGGCTGATCTGTCGTTCAAATAAATCGTGCAATTCCCCAATCATCCGAGCATTAGTGGCAACAGCAGCGAGGAGGTCTAGAGCCGGTAGCGGAGTGAGCGCAACGACAGCAGCGGTGGACCACTGGGTGCGTTCGACCACCTGACGAGCCTGGTGATCGCGTTCGTGCTGGTGGATATCGTGGGCCGTAGCCGCTAGAGCTTGCGATTTTAATAGAGCCGTGGCTAAGCGGAGGTGGTGGCCATCCTCTGCTAAGATTCGAGCCATTTCAGCTACAAGTGGTTGGGTTTCTGGATCTTGATCTTCAAACTCAATTGTGACGGATCCGTTAGCAGCAATATGTTTAACCTTTAGAGGTTGGGGGTTGGCAGCAATACCAATGATAGATTCGGAGGCGATGGCGTCGGCAACATGGGTGCGGAGTTGCGAGAGGATGACCTCTCGATCAGCAGGGATAATTTGATCAATTTTGTTTAAGGCTAGGATTGCCCGCTTCCCTAATCGAGCCAGCTGCATCAGCTCCGTATACTCTGAGGCCAGCAGGTCACCACTAACCACAAAAATGAGGAGATCGGCGGCTTCGGCTAAGGCTCTAGATTCCTCCTCCCCCTCGCCTCCAACAGTTAATAAACCGGGGGTATCCGTGAGCAGGATGGATCCGGTGACCCCTGGAATTGTGTAGGTATGGGCGGATCCAGATTGGGTAGTTCCCAAAGTAGCAGCGGTTTCTCCCACCCAGCGACCGAGGAGCGCGTTGACTAGTGATGTCTTCCCTGCCGACCCGGTGCCGAAGATGACAACATGGAGAGTCTCATCCGCCAGTTCCGTTTTAATATGCTCGGCTTCCTGTTGAAGGGTGTGGCGCTGAATGTCATCCTGCAGTTTTGCAATTAGATCATCCATCGATCCAAAGCTAGTCTTCACGTGCTCAGAGGTGACTTGATTCGGAGGAATAGCTGACATCGGTTCAGGTGCAGGATCCTTCTGACCACGACCCCGTAACCAGTACAGACCACCGCCCAGGATCCCTACCGTCCCCACCAAAACCAGCACGAGGACTCCTGAGGCCAGACCCAGCGAGTAAGGGGCCAGAGCCTGATGGAGTTCTACTAGTCCCTGCAGATATTGGCCAATCACGATCAAACTGCCCATCACTAGCAGACTGAGTTGGACTGAGCGGGGAATAGAGGGCATCACGATACCTAAATGATGGAGGTGAACACGACAATGAGGATGACAGCCTAGCTGAGGTGATTAGGATCCTGGCCCATCAGTTCGCGTCTTGGACATCAGGGAGTTTTGAACTCACGAGGCGATCCATCCAATCTTCAAGATAAGCGCGATTAGCGGCTTGAGCGTTTGGATCCTGAGAGTCCAGCGGGTGGGGAGCCAGACCCCGGATAACGGCGGTGGTGACACAGAACATCGATTTTTGAAAGCTTTGACAAATTTGGACACGGATATCATCCTCCCCTCGCAGGCTGTGATGGTAGTACTGTTGTAGATACTCCGGAAGGTAATGGACCATGTCTTGCATCAGTAAAGTCGGTGGGATCCCAGCTGTCCCAATCGGTAAGGGATCCGCATACAAAGCGCCGTAGGTGAAGTCTTGGAGATCCGGCGAGACTTGTTTGGCCTGAGCGTTGTAGGAAACAGTGCCCATGAAGGGGAGGGATCGGAAGAAGACGGCTTCTACGTAGGGCACACCAGTGTCGGGCAGGAAGGTAAGCCCGGCGGATGGGGGAATCAGCTCAACGGTTCGGCCTCTAACAGTAGGAGCATAGGTAATCGGGCGGGCAGCATCCGCCACTAATCCAGCCAAAATATGATCAACCACATCACCAATGGATCGAATCTCACCCGCGTCATAGCGATCCGAAAGAGAGATAAAAATATCACTCATCACTCGCCAGAATTGGCCTAATCCACTAGTAAATGCTGCTTGGCGAGCCTGTTCTAGAAAGAAGTCGGGATAAAGCTGGTGCACTAATTGTCCGAACAAATCCCCTTTAAGATGCAATTGGATGGCGGCCTGACACTGCTCAACAAACTTAGGTGAATCAAGATAGGCATCTAAGCCCCCGCCCCCATGCATCAACATGCAGCGCATACAGTATTCGGCATACTCATAATTAATGCGATCATGCCACCAGTGCCGCAGGAGCTTGGACCAGGAGAACTCGCCATTGAAATATTTGAAGAAAGGGAATAAAACCCAGAGTTGATGATCACCCATGTACACCAAGTTGTTGGAATAGGCATCTAACACAACCCCATAGCTTTTGAGGATCCCAACCACCTCCAGGAGGTTATCCGGAGTTTCAGGCAGGAGAGCCCCCCCGCTGAGCAAACGTCGGATGATGGGCTCAAGGCGATGGTGCGTGGGTGTGGGCGATAGGGTAACTGTCATATCAAACCGCGCTTGTAAAAAAAGGGAGCAAAATATTTCCGATCTTAGCAGCCAGATCCGCCCTCTCAGACTGAGTTCTAGTGAGTCTATTCAGTTAAGCAGTCTCACGACGGATCCTTGACTTGACTCAGCAGGCATCAACTGGTGTGGATCCGTGCTGACCCAATAGATCTAATGGCATGACCCAATGGACCTAGTCTGTTCCAGTCAGGCCCCCACTCAGGATCCTGAAGTGACATGGTGGAAGAGATCGTACCTGGCTTTCCCATGCGAGTTGCGGTGCTGTTTGAACTTCGGGATCTTTTAATCAGTATCTTAAACTGACAAAGGCGCAAGACCTGAAGCCCCACGCCGTTGCATTTGTGCAGAAGTTTGCCCCGAGTCTTAATGTTCTAAGCTTGTTGCCCCCCAAGAATGGCCTGACAACGAATGTAGGGACCTCCCGCGTCAACCTTAGCCGGTTGGCCTTTACCACAGTGTCCGGATCCTAGATCCCAGATAAAGTCACGTGAAACAGCATCGACGGTTTGTAAGACATCGAACGCATTCCCAGTGATAGTTACACCTCGAACAAGGTCAGTGAGCTTGCCATCTTGGATTCGATAAGCCCGTTCAACGGCAAACATGAATTCACCTGTGGCATCTGCTTGACCATTACGCGCACCATCAAGGAAATAACCGTTAGGGGTGCTGGCAATCATTTCCTCTAGTGAGAGATCCCCCGGTTCGAGGTAGGTGTTGCGCATCCGGATCAGCGGTTGATCATCATACTCCCAGGAGCGGGCACTGCCGGTGGGGGCAACGCCAAAGTGGGCTGCCGTTTCTCGGTTGTGTAGGTAGCTCGTTAGGATCCCGTTTTCAATAACAACGGTCCGCTGCGTCATCACCCCTTCATCATCGACAGGAATGGATCCACCTGCTCCACCATAAAACTCAGAATGACCCGAATCGCACAAGGTGACTAAATCACTAGCGACCCGTTGACCTATCTTCCCAGCAGCAATAGATCCCGCCAGGACAAAGTCAGCTTCTACCGTGTGGCCAATTGCTTCGTGAACGAGTAAGCCCACAATGGAGGGAGACATGATTACGGTTGCGCGGCCGCCTTCCGGGTAGCGGGCACTCAAGAGGTCTACGGCTGTTTTCGATGCTTTTTCGGCCATGACCTTAGGATCCAATCGAAAGAGACAATCCCATCCCCCAGTGACGCCGACACTTTCGGATCCGGAATTCAGCTGACCATCCCGTTCGGCAATGGCATTGATGCGGAATTCAGGGCGGACGAGTCGGAAGCTAGCGTTGGCTCCATCGGTAGTTACGATCGCCTTTTCTTCATAGATTTCGTTGTAGGTGCAGCTGGCAGAGCTGATTTGCTGTGCGGAACGGCGGGCATGGGATTCCGTATCAAGGGTGAGTTGAATCTTTTCGTCTAAGGGACGACTCAGCACATCATCCACACCCGGTTCGGAGTACTCGCCTTGGGCCAGGTCCACGGGAGGGAGAGCCTCCAACTTGTGTTGGCGATAGGAGCCACTGGCTTGAGCCGCTTGGCGAGCATCCGCAATCGCTTGACGGATAGCCTCGGGGGATTGACTGCCAGTGGAGGCAAAGCCCCAAGTCCCATTTTCAAGGATCCGAACACCCACACCACTGCGGCGGCGGAGGCTGGACCGTTCCACCTTCCCTTTTTCAGCGGTGATACTGCGGAAGACTTTGCCGTGATACCGCAATTCCACGAAGCCGTCATAGTCTTGGATAATGTCGTGAAGTAGGTCGCGCATAAGGGTCTAACTAGAGGTATTTAGCTCTAGGGTAACGCCCATGACAGGAGGTTGGTGGTTCCTGAAGTTCAAGCTCATCCTAACCGTTGTGATGGGATCCTGAGGGTTGCACATTAGAGGCCTGGTTGGATCCTGTGATATCGAGAGTGCTGCGAAACCAGATTTCCTGTTGGGGGAATGGAATTGAAATTCCCGCTCGATCCAGCGCTTGTTTGAGGCGACGTCGATACTCTCGGGCTACAGCCCACTGCTGCAAGGGTTTAACCTTAATCCAAATTCGAATGGTGATCGCACTAGGGCCAAAATCATCAACACCTTGAACCGCAGGGGGCTCAACAATTTTGTCCCGCCATTGGGTTTCGTAACTCATGTGTCGGGCAACTTGCTCAATCACCTGCATCGCTCGGTCTAGATCCGTACTGTAGGCCACATCAATAGCCAGGTCTACCCGAGACCATCCATTCGATAAATTCTTGACCATCCGAATAGCGCCATTGGGAATGGTAATTAGGGTTCCCTCAGAATTACGTAGCTGGGTAATTCGAAGGTTGAGGTTTTCCACCAGTCCTCCTTCAGCATTAACCATTACAACATCGCCTTCGGCATACTGATCTTCGGCCAGGATTAATAGGCCATTCATTACATCTTTAATGATGTCTTGGCCCGCCAAAGAAATGCCCAAACCAATAAATCCTAAACTAGCCAGCAATGGGCCAACACTGACACCCAAAAGCGCTAATCCTGTCAATCCACCGACCAGGAACACAAAGGCGCTAGCACTCCCCTTGGCTACATCAGCAAAGGTGTCTAGCCGCTTGTTAAGGCGAATACTAGACTGTTCTTTCAATAGATTTTCATGCTTTAGTGCCGCAAGTAGCCGATCAACCAGGTGCCCACCCATGCGGTTAGCAATGGCAATGGCTACACCCACCTGCACTACCTTAAAAATGGGTCCTTGAATAGATCTCAAAACTAGCAACTGAACACCACGCGTGTACGGCAGAAAGCCCAGTCCGATAGTCAAGGATCCGCTCCAAATCACCCACTGACCCACTCGCAACAACCGCTGTCGAGTCATGAGGCTAGAGAGCTGCTGTTGCCGAAGGGCCTTATCCTCCGAAAGTTGGGAGTAAGTGTCTTGGTTATCCGGTAATCCCGTTTCAGGATCCACCGTTACCTCTGCAGCTTGAGCCGCTAGGTCTTTGAGGTGCTGACTTACTGTTTCTCGTTCCGACTCCAATTGCCGAAAGTACCGCTCCAATCCCAAGCTAATCAAGAAAGTCGTTAACCCTAAACCCCCTAGCATTAAACCTCGACTCAACAAAAAGGCTGGCTGTCGTTCTCGATAAAAAGTGGCTAGCGCATCTTGTAGAATCTCTTCAATTTGAATTGCACGAGCCTGAGGGGACACTCCTTGCAACTGTGCATCTAGCGTGGTCACTGTCATAAGGTACTGATTATTCAGACTGAGTACAGGTAGATTAGACTGGGTTTCAATCTGAATTTCAAGAGCCTGAGGATCCGAAACGGTTGCAACAGCCTGACGCAGATTCGCTTCAATCATGGTAATCCGCTGGCGCAGCGGCAATCCCTCCGAATCTGCTGATTCAGGTACAGCAATGGTGTATAGTGGACGCCCATCCAAGGCAATTACCCCAGTGTCCGAGGAAGTCTCTAATGAAGCAATCACCTGAGTAAGCCCACTATCCCTTTCGTTCGCAACCCCCTCTACGGCCTGAGCCCAACTGACGGATCCTAGACAGAATATTCCCACAACAGTAGCCAGTGCGGCATGGATTGAACGGATCCTGAACGACTTCAGTTCCAATGGTAGATCTGTTAAAACCATTCTCAACTCTCCTCAACTAAAGCGGGTGGACCGCAGCACCCTATCCTATCAAGACCACCGGAAAGCCAGTAGAATCTCGCCACTCTTGGTTTTGAACCTACATTACCTGCATTAAAGTCTGCTTTAAACTCTAAGTAAAAGGGCACCCCTTTTCAATAGAAGTGACACTGCCCTATCCTGCTACAGCAAGCAGACTTGAAACGTGAGATACCCCAGTCCAGTCCGCTCCTCTTCCAATACTTCTGCCACTGCCTGGGGATCCATCTGCACCTGTAGGGATCCTCTCTACACCTACCGCGAATCAATCTGCACCAAGTGGGATCCTTTGTGTAGCTCAGAGCGATCAATATGCAACACTCGAAATCCTGTGTGCTGCTCGGAACGATCAATGTACGGCATTCGGGATCCTGTGTGCTGCTCGGAGCGATCGATAAAGGGCTAGTCGGATCCGGTTCCCCGCTGTGACAAAGCTTTTATCGTCTTACATTTGAAATCTGACTGTTATACTACCTGATCTCAAGTCACAGGCCTTGAAGGAAATTAGTTCAACAACCAACCTCCTTCATCAGCACTAGACACTACTTGGGCTAAACTCGGCCTAGAGAGGATCCGTTAAAGGACCAACGTGTCTTGCAAAACAACATCAACGATCTGATTCGGCTGCAGAACGACAACACGAGGAGCTGTCACATTACCGATAGCTGTACCAGCCCCAGCTCCGCCCAGAATCGCACCTGCGCCGATTCCGCCTGTGACCGCACCAATGACGGCCCCCGCTGCCGCACCGATCGCAGCATCCTCAGCAATCGACTCACCAGAATACTGTCGAGGATCCTTGACATCGTTGAGGACATCTGAAGACGCTTGAATCGGGTAAGACACATCTTGGAAGATTAGAGTACTAGCGACAAAACGGGATCCACCATCGGCGGGCTGCATCGTACCTTGCACGCGGGCACCCGCTGGAATTACAATCTGGCCAGCGGAGTTGAATACGTTACTATCTACCGTCATGGTCACATCATAGACAGTATCTGGATAATAATACTGAGTCCCTGCTGTATCTATGACTGAGACCGGAATTACAGATCCGGACTGAAGTTGGGTAGCATTTAGCTGAAATCGTTGTTGGGCTGCCACGGGGATAGCGACAGTGACCAGAGGGGTCGAAATACTCAATACAGCAGCTGTTAATCGGCTCCACATAGTTGGAAACCTCCTATAAACTTTGGAATACTTTTATTTTACTAACCTGACGTGAAGTGATCGTGAACTAATTGGGTGCTGTCATCCTCACTATGACCCGCTGAGGTAGAGCTATGCCTCAGTAGGTAACACTCCCCTCCTCACTAACGAGGTCTCCAATTCCGCTAGAAACTTAAGCTCCTCCGGAGGCAAGGATCCGTCATACAAGTTATCAGCCATCGGATTCTGTTCAAGAAATCGGAACACAGCCCGGAACTGCTCTGGCTTCACATCTAGGAGGGCTTGGAAATGACAGGAAACAATCTGCTCAAAATTCCAGGCGGCGACCTGATCGGCCCACTGCAAAACCTGCTCGGAGCCTCGATTAAAGATCAAACGCTGTAGAATAGGAGCCACCAACACCGGTTGACAAAGGGCTTCAAAGGATCCTTTCCATCTTGATGTCCAACTGAACGGATAAAATCCCCAAAAGGCTTTGCGAGAGCGATCTGGGGCACGACGGGCCTCTTGTAACGCTTGTCTGGCTTCCACTACATCCAAAGCGGAGGGACGAAAATAGAGGCTGAACAGGACGATGCGCTGCCATCCCCGTTGACGCGTCAGATCAGAGTCTTCAACTACATCAAAGACGTGATCCCGAGCATGAAATAACAAAGGATACGGATCCCACTTGAAATGTTCTGGCGGATCCTGTGAGACAGATAGAACAGTATCAGTAATTAATAGGGTTTGAGTGGCACGATCGAAACAGGCGATTTCTTCAAAGGGGCCAATACCCAGCTCAATGGGACCAAGACAGGCATAATCAATCTGACCGGCAAATGGGGTGGGCTCCGTAGGCGAGATACGATGGGTCCGATTGCCCGGCAGACCGAGCCAACTCAACGGCAAATTCAATGGAAAGCTCCATTGATGCGGAGATACGTACACCTGGGCCTCAGGAAAGTGACGAGCAAAAGGACCCACAAACACTTTATGTTCAATACCAGAAACAGTAGGGAGAATAATATACTTTACATCACCGTGCTGTTGAACTAGTTGATCCATCAGGCGCAAACATTCTGGCGTGGGAGCCACGGGAGCATAGACAAACAGACCACCAGCATCTAGTTTTACGACAGTCATACGGATAGGAACCACTACGTATAGGATCCCTTGGACTTGATCGAAGGTCCACAATCGATTGGGAATAAGTTCGCGACAGAGGGTCCGGCGCTGCCCATAGGGGTAGAGGGGAACTACCGGCCAGTAAGGCCAGGCAAGATCTGTGGGGAACTCTGGTTGATGGAAGGGGGGCTGATGGGCTGCCTTAGCCACAGGCGTCTCCTTACAGTTGTCAAGCTTTATGGAGTTGGGTCGAGGCGGTCACATACCCAGGGTAGGATTCAACCGTACCTCAAATTATCCAACGTTCGGGGGCGGCTTTCATGACTTACTCATCGACTCAGCCAGCGACTCAGCCCGAGGTTCACCTGGCACCTGGACAGCAGGAGGGGAAAGATCCGGCAGCGCTTCCGTTGGTACTCCCGGAGATGGGCTGTGGAACCTGGGCTTGGGGAAATCGCCTCCTGTGGAATTACGCTGAAGAGATCGATGGTGAACTCAAAAAGATTTTCAACTACTGTGTTTACAAAGGCATCACACTTTTTGATTCAGGGGATTCCTACGGTACAGGGCGCCTTACTGCACAGAGCGAAAAACTGCTTGGCCAATTTTATCAAACCTATTCAGGCCCTAAAAATCATGTTTGTTTAGCTACCAAGCTAGCCGCCTATCCCTGGCGATTGACACGAGGTTCTATGGTGGCAGCAGGAGATGCTTCAGCAGAACGGCTGGGACAGATTGATTTGGTCCAGCTCCATTGGTCCACAGCAAATTATGCCCCCTGGCAAGAGCAGCCTTTAATTAACGGATTAGGTGATCTCTATGAACAGGGCAAAGTAAAAGCCGTCGGGCTCTCTAACTTCGGGCCACGCAATCTCAAGCGGGTCCACAAACATCTAGCCGAACGAGGGATCCCTATTACCACTCTCCAAGTTCAGTACTCACTCCTGTCCACCTATGCCATCGACCAGCTCAACCTTAAAGAGACCTGTGATGAACTAGGGATCCGAATCATAGCCTATAGTCCCCTCACGTTAGGTTTGCTAACTGGGAAATACTCGATGTCAGGATCCATGCCCAAAGGAGTAAGGGGTATTCTATTCAAACAACTTCTACCTGGGATTCAGCCTGTTCTAAATACTCTACGAGAGATTGCCTTCGCTCGAAAGAAAACAATGGCACAAGTCGCACTAAATTGGTGCATGTGTAAAGGTACCCTTCCAATTCCTGGGGCTAAAACGGTGGATCAGGCAGTCGAAAATGCAGGCGCTTAAGGGTGGAGGTTGGACACAGGAGAAGTGACCGAACTTGATGTGGCCACTGGATCCATTAAGCGTAGAATGATCCAAAACATTTTTCAGTCTCGTTAGCTCCGTGGCTATTTCAGTTCCCAATGCTTTGATTTAACAGGATCTCAAATTTAACAGGATCTCAATCGTCTAAATACAGACTCTCAGCCATTTTAAAACTTCAACCAAGTCCTAGTGCCATTGTGGCAAAATGGATACCCGCAAGAAATGACATCACCCAGATTAAGTCTGCGTTGGCTCAACAGTGGCCTGCGCCAGGTTCACATTCTGCTCATAGTGGGCAAACAAGTGCCAAGCATTCCCCAATACTGGATTACGGGAAACTGGCTGGGAGGACTCTACGAGTAGCCAGAGAAGCCACATGAGTATCTGTCTGAGTATCCTGAAAAACTTATAGCTTATTAGACTCCCTAACACTGCTACCTGTGATAACCCTACCTGGAACCAGGGGCGGGAGTCACTTGAACACCAAAGTGTCAGCAACTCCCTTGGAACCGAGCGGTATCAAGTATCGGCAGCGGCAAACTGATTGGGCGATTGACGTACCGTTTCTAGCTGTTGAGGGGAAAACCTTAACGTAGGCTGGTGAAGTTCGATGAGCTGATGGAGACGTTTTACTAGTTCAGGGCGAGGCAAAATGGCGTCAATTAACCCGTGAGCCAGCAAGTATTCTGCTGTTTGGAAGTTTTCGGGGAGTTTACCTTTGCCGATAGTTTGCTCAATCACCTGGGGACCTGCAAAGCCAACTTGGGCTCCAGGTTCTGCCAAAATTAAGTCCCCGAGCATGGCATAGCTGGCTGTAACACCGCCGTAGGTCGGGTGAGTGAGGACAGAAATGAATAGCAGTCCGTTAGCTCGGTGCCGTTGGAGAGCTGCCGAAGTCTTGGCCATTTGCATCAAACTCAGGATCCCTTCTTGCATGCGGGCCCCACCTGAAGCAGAGACAATAATTAGAGGAAGATGGTCGCGAGTGGCTCGTTCGGTGAGTCGAGTTACTTTTTCTCCCACAACGGATCCCATACTGCCGCCAATGAACCGGAAATCCATCACACCCAACGCGGCTGGAGTCCCTTGCAACATTCCAACCCCCGTTAGAATCGCTTCGTTGAGGTTAGTTTTATCTTGATAGGTTTTAATTCGTTCGGGATAGGGCTTGCTATCAACAAATTGCAACGGATCCGCAGGCATGAGGCCCTCATCAAGTGGATACCAGGATCCAGAGTCAATCAACTGTTCGATGCGGGCAGGGGCGGTCAAACGGTAGTGATAGCTGCATTGAGGACAGACTTCGAGGTTATTATTCAGATCCTTGGTGTAGGTAAGGGTGCCACAGGCAGGACATTTCTGCCAGAGTCCTTCTGCAACATCGCGCACTTGGCGTTGTTTATCGAATGGGCTGCGGCCTGTCAGTGACAACGTGGCATCTTTGCGGCGGTCGGCAAACCAATCTAGTAAAGACATAAGCGAGTCGGTCCTCCATGACTTGACGGTGAGGTATTGCTCTAGCGAGTTAGCCCCAGTGTCGGCTACAGGTACAATACCCGCCTAGACCCGTGGGGGTATATAAGCCAATTCAACCATTCCCCCGTCATAACTCTTATCACAGGATCTCCCTGTGGCTCCGGCTACCTTTCAGAATGATGATGGTGGCATCGCCATATTAGGGAGTAACCATCGGTAAAATCTAACTCTGCTACTGATTAGAACGCAGAATGGGTTTGGCGGGCGAGTGACCAGATTCGTCGTCTTTGAAGGCTCTAGCGACAACAACAGTCCCAGCAACAGGAATCTTGTACTGCTGGAATGCAGCGCAGGCGGTGGCAATGGTGGATCCGGTGGTGTAGATGTCGTCAACAATAAGAACAGGGTGTTTAGGGCGTTGACGGACTTGAAAGGCATTCTTTAGGTTTTGTTGGCGATCCTCGGCTCCCAAGCCGTACTGCCGCTGAGTTGCCCGGATCCGTTGCAAGCCATGGGGGAGATGCTGAAAGCCAGTGGCATCACAAAAGGCTTGGCTAATCAGTTCAGCCTGGTTGTAGCCCCGCTCCTTTAATCTATCCTCATGGAGTGGGATAGGAATCACGGTGTAGCGCGGCTGGTGCTTTTCTGTCTGTCGCCAAGCCTGTCCGATCCACTCGCCTAGGGTTGAACCAATTCGAGGTTGATTTTGATACTTTAAACTTTGCAGGGCTCGTCGTAGTGTCCCTTGATGGCGGCCCCACGCGTATACCCTCAGTTGACCCGGATCCGTCTGCACACACCAGGGATCTAACCGATAGTAGCGGAGTTGTTGGGTGCAATCTCGACAAAAGCACCCTTGTCCGCCCCGAGACGATTTTTCACACAGAGGGCAGGGCAACTTGATTAACCAGTCTAACCAACCCATGTTCAAGAGCCTCCCATAATTATTGATAAAGATCACCCGGCACGACTGGACAGAGGATTACAAGACAGTAATGCTACAGTGCACAGATTGCACCACAGGATCATCAGAACACTGAACTTCAGTTGCAGAGGTAATGGCAACCCGCTGCCCTCGATCTGTTTACTGATTAAGTAAGCTGGAACGATACCAGTAGGTCCAATAATGGTTAAATAAATCGCAAATGGCCACAGTCTTGGACCAGAAATCATGTTAAAGCCATTGATGCCTGCCATCACATCAAAAATCAAGAGTCCTGGAATCGAAACCATCAGGACAAATGCGCCGGGCAAACCAACAAGAGGAATTAGACCAAGGATGATAAGTGCCACTGTGGTTAACGCTAATTTAAGTAGCATTAGTACCCTCCGGAAAGGACAGCACCCTAAAAAGGACAGCACCCTAAAAAAGGATCCTCAACAATTGTGTCAGAGGATCCTTAATTTATTCCTAGGCTAGAGCGAGATTAATTCTCATAGGGAGAGGGCGGCTCAATGAGCTTATCGGGCCAGGGACCGTCTAGAGACCAGATTTGAATATCATCGTTGTACTGCACGCCTCCTGTAGGGAAGGTAGGATTGGTGTAGATGCCCCAGTGAGCCCGCAGGAGGGTATCTCCTGGAATTGCAGCGCGACGGCCACTCCCTTCCATAATGGGAATCCCGTTCATCCAGACCAGGTAATAGCCATCTGGTAAGGAATAGTCCATGTAGACGGTAAAGCGCACCCATTGCTGTAAGGGGAACTTATTGTCATTGGGGTTGCCAAAAAAGTCGAACTCAATGTGACCCATCTCCATGCGGCGATTACCTTTGGCGGAGAGGGTCACTGGCTGCCAGCCATTCTCATAAACATTAGACCACGTTGCAAAGTGCATCCAGTCCGTGGCTTGGGCACGGCTCTCATCCCAGTCGGCATAGACGTAAAAGCGGTTGACCAAGGGCATTGCAAACCCCTCGGTTGAGTCTAGTAGCTCGTCCGCGTGAATAAGGGGCCAGCCACCATTGTTTTTATCGTTAGGATTATCGTAGATCAGCCCCTTGTACATCCAGGATCCTGTGCGAGGTCTTACGATGTTGCCAGAGGTATCTGTCCCCTCCGACACAATGGACCACAAGGCTCCAGCTGCGGGAATGTCGTCTGGAATATCTGGTGGAGTCACACCGTCAGCAGAGTAGTTGGTCTCTCCAAAAGTACCCGTCCACTCAGAGCTTGGGAACCCTTGTTCAAATCCAGAAAAATAGAGGGCAGTCGAACTAGGAAAGGTGAGTGAAGCTACGGGTACGGGGCTGCCGGGAGCCGCCAGGCTTGTGGGAGAGGACCCGCCACAGGCTACTGCGGTCCAAAACAGTCCTAAGCCACTGGTTACTAATAAAGATCTTGATAAAGTCAGATGTTTGAGCAAGTATCTCATGATGGCCTCACATCGTTAGTAGCTACTGTAGGGGAAACGGATCCGTGATTCTACAGCCAGGGGTAGGTAGATATCACAGCCGCAACCGTTATAGCTCACTCAGTTGGCCCATGATGAGAGGATCCTGAAAATCTCCAGATGGCACCAACGCGAGAGGGATGAAATACCGCATTTTGACGTAGAGACTACTGGAGCAACTCCTAATCTCAGCCTGGAAGTTTAGTCATTTGTCTGAATTTGATGCATTCTTTATGATTATGACTAGTTAAAAAGCTTGATGGCGTTTGTCGCGGGGATAAACTGGATCATGGAGATTGCTAGTGATCACCGCTGTGTAATGTAGGTCTTAAAGGTGATACGAGCTAGCTGGCCTTCCCATTTGCGGGACAAGTTCCAAATTAGGAACAGGTGATACAACTGCCCTTTGGAATCATCTGTAGGGTATACCCATCTAAATGTTGTTCATCCCATTAACCTATGGAATCTAGTGCAAACCCTCAACGTCAGCAACGCTATTTCGACTTGATTGATCGCTTACTAAAGTGTCCCAATGGCAGCGAGCCTGAGGTTCTAGATGAATCACCTGATCTTTTAGATGCTGGGTTCGTACAAGCCTTAATGCAGACAGCATCCTACTTTGCTCATAATGACAATCCTGATTCTGCCAAATTCTTAATTTTTATCGCGCGGGAATTAGCCCGTCAGCTAGATCTATATCCTACAATTCAAGATACTTAGTGAGTCTAAAGTTCATGCAGGTCCTCTCAAGCAATCTTCGTCACCACCATAATTGAATTGGAGAAACCTACCCTGCTTGGTATGCATTCTACTTGTATACAAGTGCATTTCTGGAAAGGCACCTGGCTTCTACCGTGCTCTCAGTAATTTGAGAATTAAATAGCACCAATAACCCTTGCCAATAACCCTTGCCAATAACCCTTGATTGAAGGATATTCCAGTTTCAATTTGACAAGCGGCTCCCCGTAAGGTCCCTGTAAACTTGTTATCTTTCGGGAGTGAGTTGCAAGTAGAGCCCTGGAATAACAAACAATGCAATTACCGTCGCAAACAGCAACCCAAATATGATAGCCATACACAGAGGGAACCATATTGCTTCACTGAATGCCAAAGGAATAAGGCCTACGACAGTTGTGATAGTTGTTGTCAAAATTGGCCGAATGCGATCGCTAACTCCATGAGCTGCCGAGTCTTTCACTGATTTCCCTAGACGACGATAGTCATTCATTGTTTCAATCATCACAATTGCGTCATTAACCACAATACCAACGAGAGAGATCACACCTATCATTGCAGGGAAAGACAATGGAATCTGAAGTAAATAGAAGCCTATAAATGTACCACTCAGAGCAAACGGGATACTTAACATAATAATGATAGGTTGAGAATAGGATCCAAATTGCAATACCAATACAGCAAAGACAAGAAAGATGGCCACTACCATCATCTGCACCGCTGAAGCAAACGTCTCGCCTTGCGTATCGGCATCACCGCCAAAGCGGTACGTATAACCGCGAGGCCAATTTGCTTTGAAGTCTTCTAGCTGAGGTTGTAGTTGAGCTAGGATCTCACTATCAAAGTACTCTCCTCCAGGGATATTTTTCGCAAATATTGTTACGGTTCGTTGAGAGTCTCGATGAGTAATAGATAAGGGAACGGATCCTTCTTCTTGTTCTAGAACAGCGGCTGCCGGAATCGTATCACCAGTCGGGGTGATGAACTGAATGGTGGAAAACTCATCTAACCGAGAGGGACCTCCGACTGCACCATCCAGCGAGGGCCAAGCAGTACTCAGTCGAATGTCTAGATCCTCCTCTCCACTCCCCAGTGCATAATCACCGACACGATTATCTGTCATTAAAAGCCGCCCCTGTAGAGCTAAATCATCTTGGCTCAAACCATAGAAGTCTAAAGCTTCACGGCGAGGAATCAGCTTGTAATCATTCCGTAGATTCCCTAAATCATCTCGGACATCCATCGTTCCAGGAATCGCACGCAACGCCATTTGAACCTGGTTTGAGATTTCTCTGAGAGTCTCCATATCGGGACCGCTAAGTTCTAATTGAATCGGGTCCTCAGAGCCTCCTGATCGTTCGAACTGAACAGAGAGCACCGCTCCTGGATAGTCAGTGAGAATTGCCTCTAAATCCTGATTTAAGTCCCTCACATACTCAAACGAATCTCGTTGACGTTGGGAACGAGGGGCAAAAATAGCTGATAAACCGACAAAATAGTCGGCATTAGCAGGTTTAAGTTCTCCAGAGCTAACGAGACTACTCCGTTTACCTACTAGTTTAATAATACTTTCAAATAGTAGGTTACCGTCAGGATCTTGGTACTGCTGGAGGTAATCACCTAGCTGATCAGCAACGTCTTGAGAGCGATCTAGGGTAGCACTAGGACTCAACTCCACGTTAACACTAAGTTTAAGACCATCAGAGGCTGGAAAGAGGCTCCCAGGTAACGTAGTAAATAGGAAAGTTGCCCCAACGAAAAGCCCAATAGCTGACAGAGTCCATAACCGCGCCACAGTCCGGCTAGAAACAGTGTTTCTTAAGCTCCAGAGGGCAAACTGTTCTGATACTTTCTCAATTAGCTTATCAATGAAAGTAGATTGATGCTCACCTGTTTTTCGATCCAGTAAAAACTTAGATAGGGGGACAACAACATGCAAGGCTAGAATATAACTTAAGATGAGACAAGTGATAGCACTAATCGGAATTAGGCGCACAAACTTACCCATAGTACCTGAGATTGCCATGAGCGGAGCCATTGCCAGGATTGTTGTCAACTGTCCAGCAAAAGCGGGTCCAGCATAGGTTTGGATAGTTCGTATAGCCGCTTGGGGGAAACTCAGTTTTAAGTTGAAAATTCCTTCATGTAATCCTTCAAGCATCAAAATAAAAACGTCAACTAGTAGCCCCAATGACAAAATCATGCCAACTAGG
This sequence comes from uncultured bacterium, assembly GCA_964443615.1. Lineage (GTDB taxonomy): Bacteria > Cyanobacteriota > Cyanobacteriia > Thermostichales > Thermostichaceae > CAYSWV01. The sequence continues at coordinate 31,810 of CAYUEE010000032.1, forward strand.
ACCATCGTATTGAGTGTCTGTCCCCCCAACCAAAGCACAAAAATAGCAGCTAGAAATGTCAAGGGAATCGCTAAGCCAGCAATGATAGCTTCTCGCCAGGTTAGTGCAAAGAACAGAACGATAAAGACACACACAGATGATTGAAAGACATTGCTACCCAAGTTAAACAAGTCGTCATTAATCGTTTCTGCATCATTGCTTAGGATCCGGTAGTCCATCCCAAACGGCCAAAGTTCAGGATCCTGTTGAGCCTCTTGAAGAGTTGCGAGGACATCCTCTACGACTTGAATGGAATCACTGCCCGCCACTTTAACAACATTAAGGCTAATGGTAGGTTGGAAATCACCTCCCTCCCAACTGAGAAAGGCTCGATTCTGCTCACGCTCCAAATCCCGACGAATATCAGCCACTTCTTCAAGCCGAACAATACGGTTTTCATTGAGGCGTGCTACCGGCAGCTGGCGAATAGCTTCCAGTGTCCGAAATCGACCGTACAATCGTACCTGAGCCCCGATGGTATCGTCGCGGACTAAATCCCAGGAGGTATCCGTATTACTTGTCTGAATTGCATCTCTAACCGACGTAGGAGAAATGCCTAGTGTTTGGAGACGACTGGGGATCATTTGAATATGAATAACTTCTTCTCGATCACCAGCCAGATTGACTTCTCTGACATTGCTAACGGATTCGAGTAAATCCTGAAGTTCAAGCGCAGCACGACTAAGAACAGCTGGGTTAAGGTTACTCCCTGATAACGCTAACGTCAGGATAGGTTGGTCCTGGGCAGAGACCTGTTCAAACTCCGGTTGTTGACGCCCTTCCGATTCGGCGGGTAAATCAGGCTCTGCATCATCTACCATGCCCCTCAATAGCTGAATCGATTCAGAGACAGGGGCTTCTGCCCTAAATTCAACATCAACAATCGAAAAGGAGTTAAACGTCGCACTCTTGACACTTTTCAACCCCTGAACTGATTTAATTTGCTCTTCCAGCTCATTCGTGATTTGAGTCTCAATCGTTTCAGCATCAGTGCCAGGCCACTCTGTGGTAATGACAGCTCGAGCGATCTTGATATCAGGATCCGACTCCTTCACCATGCTCAGATAGCCCATCACCCCCCCCATCACTAGCAAAAACGTGAGCAGGATCCCTAAAATTTGCTTGGTGAAAAGAAACGCTGCTAGCGGGTGCACTTGAGTCGGCTCGGGCTGAGGCTCTAAAGGCTCGGATGAGTGGGAAAACTCAAGCTGATCAGGGCGTTCTGTTATGGTCATATCGCTATGCTAAATCAGGTTTGTAGTACTGAACTGAGGTGGTTAAATATTTTAGGGGGATGCCTGGCCTACGATTTCAACAGGGGCCCCATCAACCAATCGGTTACGCCCTTCTGTCACAACGAATTCACCTGGACTCACACCAGAGCTGATCTCAATGGATCCAAGCCCTTCAATACCTCGTTGAATTTGCCGCTGCTGCACCGTATTAGTATCAGTATCCACCACAAAGATGAACGGCTCCCGCTCTCGAAAGACAACCGTTCCCAAAGGAATAACGGTAGCAGATGGATTCGTCTCGGCTTCAATCCAGACTGAGACTTTAGCCCCAACCCGTAGACTTTCAACATTATCTGAGATACGAATCCGCACTTCGGTGGCTCGTCCCCCTGGGGTGACCGCTGGATTAACCGCGAATAAGGATCCTTCGGCTGTCGCCAGCGTAACTAAGGTTTCGTTAGTTAAACCGCTCACCGAGGCCTGACTCATCCGCTCGTCAGGAACAATGTAAGCATTTTGTCCAGGTTCCAGACGAGCCCCTTCAAAGGCAGGAATTTCCACGACAACTTCCAACTCATTAGGGTTCACCACAATGATCGGAACAGTCTCGACAATACTCTGGTAATCTGTGGTTCTGACACTTTGGGTGGACCAGTAATCACCTTCGCGAATATTCAGAAAGGCCACAATGCCATCAATGGGGGAGACAAGCTGGGTGTCCTCTAGCGCAACCTCGGCCTTACTCAGACTCGCCTGAGCCGACTCAACTCTGGCCACCGCTGTTCGGACATCATCTTCAGCTGCAAAGACAGATTGCTGATTGACCTGGATATTGGTCTCCGACTGTTCGACACGATTAAGATAGGAATCGATCTCCCCTGAGGCAACCTGATCCGCTTTGGCCAGATTTTGCTGGGAAACCTCTACAGAGGCTTCCGCTTGATTAACTCGGTTCTCATAAACGTCTACTTCACTAGCTGAGATAGCGCCAGCTTCAAACAGTTCACGACCGCGATTATATTCAGATTCAGCTAGCTGTAAATCAGACTCAGCCGCTGTTAAATTCGCTCTGGATTGGGCCAGCTCGACATCATAAAGGGAAAGCCGCCGCTGGTACTCAGCCTCAGCTAGCTGTAAATCGGACTCAGCTGCAGCCAGGTTAGCCTGAGCCTGAGCTAGTCTTGCTTCTGCCTGACTTTGGGATTCTTGAGCCACCACCAGTTCAGATTCAGCAGTTTGAATGTTCGACTGATACGTTCGATCATCGATAGTGGCTAGCAGCTGACCGGCTTGAACAAAGTCACCCTCACGTAGATCTCGACCATCTACCTGAGCAAGGTAAGTAACTTCACCGCTAGATTCAAATAGAAGTTGCTTTCCACGTGTAGCCTGCACCTGACCATCACTGGTAACCCATCCTTGTATCGGAGCTGTTTGAGCTTCAATAACACGAACAGGCAGACTGACAATGACCGGATCCGCTTCATCCAAGGCCTGCTGGCTTTCCGTTTCTACCAATTGCTCTTGAGACAAGGTGTAGGCTCGCCAACCAACTAACCCAGCAATCACAATCATTACGAAAATCAGGGCTGGCCAGATGGATTTTGTTGCATCTGAGACCTCATGTGACCTCTCAGGCTCCTCTGACTCAACTAGGTCAGAAACAGCCACTGTGGAATGATGAGATACATCAGCTCTTGTCTCCGGCCTCCCACCATCAGTCGAGGTGAATCCCACAGACATCTCATCTTCATTCAAAGAATTAGAGGATGACATAGAGTTAGACGCAGAGGTGGCTTGCTCGAGATTGTAATCACCCATAGTTTTGCTCAGATAGATCTTGATCAAGGGTCTCCGATACTATAATAAGCAGTCTAGAGTAAAATAGTCCAGGAAAAGTATATGGATTTTTCTTACCATGTGTCTACAGGATAACCCTGATGAATATTTTATTAAAGCGTGTTTCTAGAGATTCTGAAAAGCTCAGGACTAGAAAGTCAGCTGATATATCCCCCGAATGGGCTTGTGCAATCGCGGAGACATCTGTCGCCAGCCTCTCTGTAAATACTAGGTTTTTAGCCAGGAAGAATTTCTCTTAGCAGGTAGGTCTTCTTTTGGTCAGGAAACTCTTCTTAGACTGTCCAGTCCGAATATTGACTCTAAAAGATTGATATTGTAACGTGTAAGCCATCCTCTGTGATTTCCAGGGATAACATTGTATTATCCGACAAGCTTGACAGAGCGCCTGGCTGCATAGGTTAACTTAGCTGTCTATCCTTGACCCCTTTAGTATGGATAGAACTGCATAGTTAAGACTCGAATGCCAATCATAAACACGGTGAATAGGACTATGAAATGATTAGCCAGGACTCCTATCTAGTTAAACAATCCTATCAGTATTGTGAACAGGTTATGAAAAGCTATTCTCACTCCTACTATTTAGGAACATTAGCCATGTCAAAGCGAAAGCGTCAAGCAATCTGGTCCATATATACATGGTGTCGATATGTTGATGATATTGTTGATTTTGGGACTGAAGAAAAGTCAAGAATCTTGCTAGAGAAAGCTAACATGGAACTGGAGGAAATCTTTCAAGGCAAGCCCAGCAGCCTAGGTTACTATGCTCTCCATGACACCATTCATAAATTTTCTCTAACGATTACTCCATTCAAAGATATGTTGAAGGGCCAGCGCATGGATCTAGAAAAGAAACGCTACAAGACTTTTCCAGAACTGAAACAGTATTGTTATCGTGTAGCTGGTTCTGTTGGATTAATGTCAGTCAGGATCCTGTCGACCCCAGAGCATACACAGGCAGACGAGAATCAAAAAGTAAGAGGTGCAATCGCATTAGGGATCGCCAATCAGCTGACTAATATCATACGTGATATTGCGGAAGATTTTGAACGCGGACGGATTTACCTACCCCTTCAAGAGCTGGCAGCCTTTGGCTACTCAGAAGACGATCTGGCTCGTCAGATTGTTGATGACCGCTGGAAAGGTATACTGCAACTTCAAATTGTAAGAGCTCGATACTACTATCAAGAAGCAGAACAGCAAATATCGATGCTGAGCAAAGACTCCCGAAAAGCTGTTCTGATTGCTCTAAACTTGTATCGTGCTATTCTCAATCAAGTAGAGGAGAATAATTATGATGTTTTTAGTTCTCGATTATATGTACCGCTGACTGGGAAAGTAAGGCACATCATGTCTTGTTTTTTTGCTCAGGTAGCCTAGTTACACAACACTAGGGCCCTAGGATGAAAAGGGTGTATGTAGAACCGATTTAGACTATGTTGTTGACTAAAGTAAATCTGAATTTGCACTCTGAGGACATGATGAACGGCGAACCAAACTCAACAGATAGACAAACGAACTCAAGTAATCTAAAGGAGCCACATCAAGCACAAGCCAAACACAAGATAGCAGTTCTGGGTGGAGGGCTGGGATCCCTATCCGCCATTTTTGAATTAACGGAACGAGAGAATTGGCAGGATGACTACGAAATAACTGTATACCAGCTAGGGTGGAGATTGGGAGGCAAAGGAGCCAGCGGTCGCAATATGTTGCTTAAGCCAGGTGAGTTGAAGCCAAACTATCGTATTCAAGAGCATGGTTATCATGTTTTTTTTGGGTTTTACAAAAATGCATTCTCTCTTATGGATCGGTGCTACAAAGCTCTGACAGTTGATAATCTGTTTAAGTCTGTTGAGGATGCATTTGAACCGCTTAATCATGTTCTGCTTCAAGAGTTAGAGAATGACACATGGATTCCGTGGCAGATCAACTATCCAACAAATGACTTGGTACCTTGGCAGAGCAATCAAGAGTCTATATCTGTAGAGTGGACATATTTGCAAACTGTGTTCAGAGCATTAGTTGATGTGTATATTGAGTCTCTCCAACGCATCACTATCTCTCAGTCCAAGGATCCTGTATCTATCCTCAAATCTATTTTCCAGAATGGGAAGATGTGGGAGGTAGGGCAGTCTGCTTTTGATTTGATCTCTGTCATCATTGGTGAATCCTTATCAGTTTGGGACATGGCATTGCTGGCGTTAGTAAGTAAACTCCAGAAAAGCCGATTACTTAATCTTAATTGTCAGGAACTGGTTGATGTGGTTCACAATCTTCAGTCTGGCCAAGAAATATTAAGTTCAAATGAGATGGAAAAGCGTTTTCCAGAGATGAATCTTGAGGTAAAGCGACTTCTGATTATTAATAATCTAGCTAGCGCATTAATTAAAGGACTAATAAATCATCTAGTGATTCAGGAAAAAGATTTTGAAGACTTGGATCAATATGAATTTTCAGCTTGGCTACAGTCTCATGGTGCTTGGCAATCGACAATTGAATCAGCAATTGTTAGAGTCTACTATGACCTACT